>NZ_JALNUM010000118.1:0-18457 GCF_026540795.1 Methylobacterium sp. GC_Met_2 | reverse complement strand
AGGGCGCAGGACCACCACGTTCTCGGCCTGCGCCGCCCCCGTCGCGGCAGTACCGAGAACCTCGGCGACCTTGCGAGCGAGTTGTTCCCGCTTGAACGGTTTTCCGACGAGGTGCACCCCGTCGTCGAGCCGGCCGTGATGCACGATGGAGTTCTCCGTGTAGCCGGACATGAACACCACCCGCACTTCCGGCCGTATGGCTTGAACCCGCTCGGCGAGCTCGCGACCCCGGACCTTGCCGGGCAGGACCACGTCGGTCAGCAGAAGGTCGACGGCCGCCGCGTTCGCGCCGAACATCCGCAGCCCCTCTTCGCCGTCTGCCGCCTCCAGCACCCGGTAGCCGAGATCGGAAAGGATGGCGCACGCGATCTCACGCACCCCCGCCTCGTCCTCGACGACCAGCACTGTCGCCGAGCCACGCGGCAGTTCCACCGGAGCTGCGGGCCGCTGCCCGGCAACGGTCATCGTCCCGACTGCCCGGGGCAGGTAGATCTTCACGCTCGTACCCTGGCCGGGCTCGGAATAGATCTTCACGTGTCCGCCCGACTGCTTGACGAAGCCGAACACCATGGCGAGGCCGAGCCCGGTGCCCTTGCCGTCGGGCTTGGTCGTGAAGAACGGCTCGAACACGCGCGCCACCACCTCCGGCGTCATGCCGTGGCCGGTGTCGGAGACCGCCACCATGGCGTAATCGCCGGGTGCGACCTCGGCGTTGTCCCGGGCATAGGCCTCGTCGAGGACCTTGTTGCCGAGCTCGATGGTGAGCCTGCCGCCGCCCGGCATCGCGTCCCGGGCGTTCAGTGCGAGGTTGAGGACCGCGCTCTCCAACTGGGCCGGGTCGGCCATCGCCGGCCATAGCCCGGCGGTCTCGACGTAGCGGACCTCGATGTGCTCGCCAAGGGTGCGTCGCAGGAGCGGAATCAGGTCCGGCATCGTCGCGGCGAGGTCGACGGGTGCAGGCGCGAGCGGCTGCTTGCGCGCGAAGGCGAGGAGTTGGCCCGTCAGCGTCGCGCCGCGCTCGGCCGCCCAGGCCGCGCGCTCGATCCGCTGCTGCAGCCTCGCGTCGCCGTCGAGCTTCGCCCGGACGAACTCCAGGTTCCCGAGGATAACCTGCAGCAGGTTGTTGAAATCGTGTGCGATGCCCCCGGTCAGTTGCCCGACCGCTTGCATCTTCTGGGCTTCGCGCAGCACGGCTTCGGCCTGGGCGCGCTTGGTCATGTCGGAAATCGTCAGGACGAAGCCGCCGTCCGGCATCGGCGTCCGGCGGATCTCCAGGTGATGGCCGTCGGCGCGCTCGCGCTCGTAGGTCACCGCCTCGCGCGGATTCCAGCTGCCGTGGCGGACCTGATCCTCGGTCTCAAGGGTGAGGCGGCCGGGCCCGCCGGTGTGATCGGCGAAGGTGCCGTAGGCGGTCCCCAGCCGGAGCATGGCCTTCGGCAGGTCCAGCAGCACCTCGAAGCACGCGTTCCAGTTCGCGAGCCTGCGGTCAGGCCCGAACACCGCAACGCCCTGGCTGAGGCTGTCGATGGTGGTGCGTAGGCGAAGCGCCAGCGCCCGTTGCTCGGCCCCGGTCGTGTTGGAACGCGACCACGCTTGGTTCAGGAGGCGAGCCGCCCAGAGCATGGTGAGGACGGCCAGCGCCGACCCGGCGATAACCATCCAACGCACCCAGGCCGCCCGGGCGTCGTTCTGGGCGAGGCGTTCGTCGAGCAGCCGCTGCTCGTCGCCAAGCATGCTATCGAGCACCGCCTCGGCGTCCCGCATGTGCTTGCGGCCGGCATCGCCGTTGATGATGCGCAAGGCGTTCTCAAGCCCGCCGTCGCGGCGTGCTTGCAAGGTCTGGGCGAGCTCCTCAAGCTTCTGCTGGATGGCCGGCGCCATGGCGCGGATGCGCTCCTGCTGCGCGGGGTTGTCGGCGGTGAGCTTCTGCAATTCGCCCTGGAGCAGGCCGAGGCGGTCGCGGGCCGCGTCGTAGGGCGCTAGGTACTCGTCCCGGCCGGTGAGGACGTAGCCGCGCTGACCGCGTTCCGCGTCGCGCAGGGCGATGGCGAGGTCCTTGGTGGTGCTCAGAACGCGGTAGCTGTGCTGCGACCACTCCCGGGCCGCGCGCGAGGCGTTGAGGCGCTCCCACGTCGCCGCGCCGACAAGGGCAACGATGGCCATGAGGACGCCGAGCACGAGGAGGTTGGCGCGCCTGACGAGATATTGGGTCATGGTGTCCGTGACTGCGCCGGCCGCTCGCGCCCGCCCTTCGGACGCAAGCCCTGCGACCTTGGCCGGAAGCGAGGAACCCAGGCATCGCCTGCCCGCGGGTTCATGGCCACCGCCTATGTCGCGATTGCGGGAATTTGCGAGCGGGCCAACGGAGGGTGGCGCCGCAAAGTGGCGGCTGCCATGGAGACCTCCAGCACCCTGATGGCGGGCGGCGGCCCCGGCGCCGTCGGCGCGCGGCCTTTTCGGCCGAGTGGGTCTCGATCATGCCGAGCGCGTGCACGCGGTTCTGCTTGTCGTCCGCAGCCATGTCCGCGTCTGGGCCTGACCGATGAGGTGCCGATGGCTGGAACGGGCGCCAAACGGAACGTCCGGTTTTGCGCTCTTTGCCGATCCGGCATGGCGTAATCTGGCAGTGAGCGGCAAGGCCGCTTCGGAGACGGTTCGGCACGAAACAGATTTATCCGGTCTCGGCTCAACCTTCCGAGACCATACGATGCCATCGACTTCGGAGGCTGGCTACCGCGAAGATCTTACGTTGCTTGGCGCCTTGCTTAGACTCAATCCGCAGGGTATCTCGTCCTGACGATGCAAGATTTTTACTACAACTAAACTTTCGAGCAAGTTCTCAAACATCGAAGCCGTTATCCATCAAGTTCGATCGGATGGCGTATTATATTTGAAACAATATTGGCATGTTGGCGATAGACATGAGTTACATTCGCTACGCGCTCAAATTAAGCCGATAGCGATAGGCGTCTCCGCGGAACAGGCCCTCAACGTACTCGATCATAACGGAGTCCTGATTGTAGCTGTGGCGCTTGATCAGCAGGCACGGGAGCGGCCGGTCGAAGGCGAAGATCTTGCACTCGTCCGCCGTCGGCATCGTCGCTTCCACCGTCTGCTCGCACCGCACGAGGCGGCCGCTCGGGTGACTGCTGAGGAAGGCGTAAACGGAGCCCGAGAGATCGCCGGTCTCGAGCGCGGGCACTGCGCGGATATTGTACCAGGCGACCTCGCGCGACATCGGCACGCCGTCGCCGGAGCGAACGCGCGTCAGGCGCAGGAACGGGGCCGTCGAGGGCAGGCCGAAGATCGACGCGATCGAGCGGTCCTCGGTGACTGCCCGATCGAGAATGCGGGATGACGGGATCTTGCCCAACTCCCGCATCTCCTCCGTGAAGCCCTTGAGCCGGTCCATGCCCGGGCGCACGGGCTCAGGCGGACCGCGCACGAGGAAGCCGGAGCGTCCGCGTGGCACAAGAAATTCGTTGTCGCTGAGTTCGGCATAGGCGCGCTGAACCGTGACGCGGCTGACCCCGAGGCTCTCGGCGAGTTGTCGCTCTGCCGGCAGGATGACGCCTGGCGGCAGCGAACCCGACAGGATGAGTTCACGGAGCTGGCCTTCGATCTGCCGGTACAGCGGCATCGCCGTGTCGCCACGCAGGCGCAGGAGAGAGAGCACCGAGGGACGCTCGTCTCCCGCGAAGTTCGGCTCATCATCACCGTTTAGGATCCGATTTTTGGGGCGCACGTCCGATCGACCTCCGGTACAGATGCTTATATCGGACAGGCTCGGGGCGCTCCATGCGTGTGTTCGTCATTGGTAGCTTCGTGATGGCCTGCTCGGTCAAGGTCACGCGGCTGCCGCAGGCGGGCGAGTCCCTCACTGGCTTGGCTTTCCTCGCCGAACCGGGCGGCAAGGGCTTCAACCTCGCGCTTGCCACGCATCAGCTCGGCATCACGGTGGACGGACTCTTTGCCGTCGGCACGGACGTGTTGTCCCCGATGGTCCGCTCGACCTTCGCGCAAGTCGGATTCTCCGAGACTATGCTGGTACCGCATGCTGGCTCGACGGGCGCCGGCGTCGCCTTCGTCGATGCATCCGGCGAGAACTGCTTGGCGGTCTGTCTCGGCGCCAACTTGGCCCTTGATGCTGAGGACGTCCGAGCCGTCGCCGCCCGTGTCAGGCAGGCGGCCCTCGTGGCGGCGACCTTCGAATCGCCGGACGCCCCCATCCGCGAGGCCTTTGCCTTGGCTCGGACGCTGGGCCATCTCACCCTGCTGAACCCGTCTCCCGTGCGCCCCATCGACCCGGCGATCCTTGCCGATACCGCGATCCTCGTCGTCAATGCGGTCGAGGCCGCCGACCTCGGCCTGGGAGCGTCTGACGCCATCGCCGCCGCCCAAGCCGCGACGCCGGCCATTGCCGCGCTGCTCGACGGCGGGCTCGAACTGCTCGTGGTGACCCTCGGGGAGCGCGGCGCGATGGCGTTCCGCCCTGGATTGCCGCCTCTACACCAGCCGGCCTTCGCGGTGGCGGCAGTCGATACGGTCGGCGCCGGGGACGCCTTCACGGCCGGACTGATGGCGGGCCTGCTCTCGGACGAGCCCCTCGACGCGACCCTGCGAAGGGCTGCAGCCTGCGGCGCGCTCACCACTTGCCGGTTCGGGGCCTTCGAGGCCTTTCCGACCGCGCAGGCGTTGGCCACCTTCTTGGACGGCGCCGCGGTTTGATCTATGCCGCGCCTAAGCACTTCGTCGTCTGTCCACTGAACAGCGCGAGCGAGGCGACGATGCTCAGCAACTCCGCTTGCCGCTTGGTCCCAGTCTTGTTGAAGATCGAGTTGAGTTGGGTGCGGACCGTGCTTGCTTGGACGCCGACGCTCTCGGCGTAGCTCTGCAGGCGCAAGCCCCCGGCCAGCGCCTGGAGCAGCCGGGCCTCCGCCGGGGTGAGGTCGAACAGCATGTTCAGGAGGCCGTCGGCCGGAACGGCCCGCGCGCCGACGTGCACGAGGATGAGCAGCACCGCTGAGGTACCGAAGGCGTCGCCGGGATGCGGCTCCAGGCGCATGATGTGAGCGATCTGAGGACGGTGATCGGAATAGCTGCGCACCGGCATGGTTTGCACTGCGTGCCGGCCGCCAACGACGTTGCCGATCGCGTCCTGCAGCAGCTTGCTGTTGATCAAACTCTTGAAGAGCAGGCCGCCGTGCTGGCCCGGGGGTAGAACTTCCTCCCGCTGCTGCAGATGAGCATTCATGGTGAGCACCCGCCCCGAAGCCGACAGGACAGCGGCGGGGAGTCCGATCTGGTCGAGCGTCATGCCGGTGAGACGGGAGCGCTCACAATTGAACCGGGCGCTGAGCTGGCAGGCGCGCACGAGATGCGGTCGCAACGCATCGAGTCTGGGCAGGATGGAGGCTTCATGGGCACCCGTTTGGGCCCGACGTTCGGCGGTAATGATTGCCACGTCGCCTGTCGGCAGGGGAAACGTTGTTCCCACCTGCCAGAACGGCTTCTCGACATCACAGGGCCAGCCCGCACAGGAGCCCGGTGCGAGGTCGACGTCGCGCATGAAGCCCGCATGAGCTTCGGCGCGCCATTGCGCCGTACGCCCGCTGCTGCGCCAGGAGTTCGCAGCCGTCAGGTGACTTACGCGCGGCTTCAAAGCCGGCGAGGCAATCCAGCGGGGCATTCCGACGGGGGGCAGCACCATGAGCACGGCGCCATCCGAGTTCGCCATATCGCCAAGCGATTGGAGGACTTCCGGCCAGAGCTCCGGCGTGCCCGCAGCCTCGTAGATCCGGTCGATAAGCGCTTCCTGCATCGACATGCACCACGATGATCTTGCTGGTCTTGGTAAGACCAATATCAGTCCAAAAGCGGCATTGGCATCCTACAAACGGATGATGCCCCTGGCTAGGGACGGCGCGCCGAGCACCTTTCCGGTCAGTCCGCTCTCCGTTCGCGGCACCGGACGCGGCGGCGACAGAGCCTCCGGAAACCAGGGGCGGCCCTGCAAGCGCCTGAAGATACGATGCTTCCTCGCTCGGCTGGAACGTCGGCCGCGCGCCTGGAACAGCGCAGACGGCGCCATCCGCCAGACGGAGGATGCTCAGACTTCAGCCATTCCTAGATTGTCCGCGCACGGAAGGATCAGCCATGAAAACAATTGTCGCCACTTTCCTCGTCGTCTGGTCCTGCACCGGGGCCTGGGCCGACCAGTTGAACGACCTGCCGGACGTGGCCTGCGCCCAAGCTTCCTCGGCCCTGGAGCGTGATCAAATCGGGTGCCCGGACGCCAACAGCGCTGCAGCGCTGCCTCGCGCGGCCGTTTCGCCCCTCGACCGCGTGGAAGACGACTAGGCGCATTCCCGGCGTCATGGGCGTCTTCGTCACAGCTCTGCTCGCCAGCGCGAGTCTTGGCATGTCTATCGCGGCGCCGATCGGGCCGGCGAGCTTGCTATGCATTCAGCGAACGCTGTCGGCGGGCCTACCCACCGGCCTTGCTACCGGGCTCGGCGTCGCGACCGTGCATCTGACGTACGGGACCGTGATCATGTGCTGGGGCGCGGACCTCGCTCCGGCGTGGTCGAACGGGGGCCTGCTCTCCCTGGTCTCGGGTGCAGTGCTACTTGCCCTGGCGGTCCGGGTACTTAGCAGCGTCTCGGTGTTGCAGGTGAGCAGCGAGCGCCGCGACACCCTGGCGGCGAGCTACGGCAGTGCGGTTGCGCTGGCCGTGGCGAATCCGATCACCCCCGTGCTGTTCCTCGTCGCTACGCCGGCACTCCTCGCGCGGGGGACCACGCCACTCCCGGTGCTGGCGGCCGGCGTATTCCTCGGCTCGTTCGGCTGGTGGGTCGTGCTTAACACCGCCGTGTCCCTGTTCCGGCGCTGTGTCACCAGTCAGGTTCTGAACCAGATGAACAAGGTCGCCGGCCTCCTCCTCGCCCTCATGGCGTTAAGCCTGCTGGCTCGCGGTCTGGACGGTAGCCCGGCGGGCGGTTTGGGCAACCCGAGCCGGAGCGGGGCAATCGGCGCGGCTGGCCAACCGCCGATGCACTTCTAAGCCGCCGCACAGCACAGGCTGCGATCCAGACATTGTCGTCACCGGCCACAATCGGTGGCAGGACTTCACAAAGGTAGACAGAGCGTTTCGCATCCGACTCACACGGACGTCGGTCACCGACGCGAGCCGGAACGACCCGAAAGCCGCCTGTCCGCTTCTGGGGGTTCTGAACCGCGAAGCGGGCGCGAGTCGACTGACACGTTCGATGGCCGCCTGCGCCCCGTTCAGCGCGTTGGCTCCAAGCCGAGCCGAGTCCGCGTCTGAATGACGCTTCCCAAGACGAGGGCTTGTCCGTCGCGCCACACAACGCGGCACATCTCAATCGCACCGTTCTCAACAGGATCCACTGAGATCACCAAGTCCGGATCGATGCCGACCATCCCCCAATCGTCGGCCAGAGCGAGGTCGACAGGGTGCACAACCAGCAAAGCATCGGCCGATTGCAGGTTTCGTGCAGACAGCGGCTGATCGGTTCCGATCCCGGAGATGGACCGGATCACCGTTGCGCACAGGATCAGGGCCCCGACCAAGACCGCGCGGTACGATACCATCATGGTCAGGCGGAGCGCGCGAAGGCGATCGGCTCCTTCGGCAGACCCACCAGCTCATCCTCGCGCAAGCCAAGGTTCGCGGCGATGACCTGCCGAGGGGCCAGCGCCAGCCACTGCGAGAGCGAACACTCCTGGTGCGCAGGACTGTCGTGCACGCCCACGAAGGTGCAGGGTTCGGTCCCGATATTCTCGATCATGTGCGCAGCGGCCTTCGGGAAGTAGGCACAATCGCCCGGCATCAACTCCGCCGTGGCGAGCCGCTTCTCAGGCTCGAACACCGTTACACGCGTGCGGCCTTCGAGCAGGAAATGCCACTCGTTCGCCCCGGGGTGCCAGTGCGGCGCGTGGAGGGCGCTCGGAAGCAGCGTCTCGCTGAAGCCCGTCATGGTGGTCGACATCGGGAACGTTTGGGCGGGCGCAACGCGCAGCGTCCCGGCCGCACACGCGATGACGGGCTGGGCCTGGGCGAGGGCGAACCGATGGGAGGCCGCGGCGTTCAATCGGCGCTCGTCGCGCGCGACGGCGCCGTCCAACGGGATGACCGGACCTTGCGCGATGTAGACCTCGCCCTCCGGCAGGTTGCGGCTGACCGCATTCGAGAGGTTGAACGCGGCCTGCAGGGTTCCGGGGTCGAGGCGGCTAAGCCAGTCGCTCAGGCCGAAGGTGCCGTGATCCCCGTAGAGGCCGTCATCGAAGGCGAGGATCGCGTGGCAGGGCGCCCCGCCCAACGTCTGGATCGCATGGGCATGACCCGCCGGAAACGACCACGTGTCACCGGGACCAAAGTTCACGACCTCAAGGCCGCCGTCGGGATCGACGATCGTCACTTGGCACTGGCCGGCGACGACGTAGGCCCACTCCGCTGAGGAGTGCCAGTGCATCTCGCGCACACCGCCCGGGTTGAGGAACAGGTGTGCGCCCGCGAGGCCGGTCGCGATAGGCAGCTGGCGGGCGGTGAGGTCGCGGGCCCAACCGCCCGACGTTGCCTTGATCGTCCCGCCATCGAGATGCCCGGTGAAAGCCTGGGCTGCACCGGTCTTGCGCGGGATCGTCCGGACAAAGCTCGCGGAGGACGAGGCCTCCTTGCCGGCCGCCCGACCATCGCCATCGGCCCCGCGTGCCCGGCCGGACGCGACCGCACCGATACCGAAGGCAAGGCCACCGAGAAAATAGCGCCGCTCTGGCTCCACGTGCCCTCCTCCGCCCCCGTGCGGCTTTCCGCCGATCTGAGGTGTTGTGCGCCCGCGCAATCCGAGAACGCGGAAGCGCTGCCGTTACGGTGAGGCATCGTTGCGGCTCAGGCTGCGTGTGTCCTCCACCGAATGGATGATAGACTGACTTCGAAACGAGAAAGATTGATGATTTTCTGCAACGGCTGTCTTTCTCCTGCAATCATTGACGAATGCTGTTCCGAATCGAAACGCCTTGGTCGCAACTTCCGACCCGATGGCGGCGAAGCACGGTACGCCGGAAGAGGCCTCAAGGTGAGCACGGCTCCGCGAAGCCGCCATCACGCCGCAGGCAACGCGGACATCAAATCTCCATATGAGGTGGACCATGTGCATTTTTGATCTGCGGGGCGGCGATGGTTGGCAATGAGAGAGCGATCCTGGCGGGCGGGTGCTTCTGGGGGATGCAGGAGCTGATCCGACGCGAGAGCGGCGTGGTTTCGACGCGGGTCGGCTATACCGGCGGTGACATACCGAACGCGACTTACCGCAACCACGGCACCCATGCCGAAGCGATCGAGATCACGTTCGACCCGGCTCAGACGAGCTTCCGGCGCGTACTGGAGTTCTTTTTCCAGATTCACGACCCGACGACTCCGAACCGCCAGGGCAACGACCGCGGCCTGAGCTACCGCTCCGCCATCTACTACACGGATGATGCGCAGCGCCGCGTGGCCGAGGAGACGATCGCCGACGTCGAGGCGTCGGGCCTGTGGCCCGGTAAGGTCGTGACCGAGGTGGAGCCGGCGGGCCCCTTCTGGGAGGCAGAGCCAGAGCACCAGGATTACCTGCAGCGCCGGCCCGACGGGTATACCTGCCACTTCCTCAGGCCCGGCTGGAAGCTGCCTACCCGATCCTCGGCCCCGCAGGACGCTTGAGCGGGCACAACTCCCGTCATCGCGCGGCATCGATGGTCCCGCGGAGCCGGGCGGAAGTACCCTCACTCGATCTACCGTGCAGCCTCCTGCCGTGCCACCTCGATCATGCGATCGCCATCCTCGCGTAGGAGCAGGCGATCCTTGACGAGCGAGTCCACAGATCTGGCCACTGCAGCAAGATAGGTATCTTGGTCCCGGTAGCGTTCCTCCAACGAGGACCGCGGATCCCCGCTGGCCTCTCGCTCGGCCCGTGTTCGGGCAAACGGAAGCTGGCTACCCTCCCGGTCGCACAGGGCGCCAGCGGGAAAAGGATCAGCGTAGAGGTTCCAACCCGTGAAGGTCGCGCGTGGTGCAGCAACGGCCGGCAGACGTATGCCTGCCACGTCGTTGCCGTCCGCATCGACGCGCGGCACGAGGGGCCGGTATTGTAGCCCGCTCTCCGGCTTGGGATCGACGTAGGTGCTGAAGCGGGCGATCGTGTTCGGCGCGGTCGGGACCGGCACACCGACGATGAAGGGGAAGCCAATCTCGGCCGCCTCAACCAACGTGCCATCCGACAGCCGCGGAATGCGGCTGTCAGGCGGTACCGTGCCGTCCGTCACCCACGCCTCAAGCGCGACGAGCAGGGCTCGGAGCGCCGGTGCTGGATTGAGGGTGCTGCGCGCGTTCGCGCAGGGGCCCTTATTCGAGTTCAATCCAGCGCGCCCATAGTGGAAGGCGCTTGAAACCAGGTAAGCACGCGTCGTCTCGGGCAGGACGATGTCGGTGCGGCCGAGCGGATCCGTCGTCAGCAGCGAGGCCCCCTTCTGCCAGTACTCGGTGCCCGTGTTCACTTCGATCAGCAACGGGTCGAAACCGTCGTTGCGCAGAAGCGTGCCGGTCCGTCCCGTCACCGGGTCATGTTGGGGCGTCGTGGAGAACGGGAACGCATTCTCCGGGTAGAGATGATCCTCGTGCTGCGTGTTCGTTCGGGACGGTTGGCCGAAGCGCGCGTTGAGGAAGATCCCGCCGATCCCAGCGATGTGGGACAGCACGCCATCGAAGACCCGGTGCCCTGCCTCGTCGCGATTGTAGCCCTGACTGATGAAGTCACGCAGGTAGCGCCCACTTTGTGAGATGCCGAGCGCGACCGCGTGCCGGATCATCCCGCGAGCTGGATTGTCACCGCCGGCGGCATCGCCGCGCAGGTAGGCGACGACGTCGCGCGTTGCGGCAAAGCCGACGCCGAGCACCTTCGGTTCAGTCGCCTGGTAGGTGAATTCATAGATCGAGCCCGGCAGCGGTGTGGTGCCCTTGGGCAGGAGTTCGAGTTGCCGCGACGTCGCGTAGTGCCACGCCTCCGCCGGAACGGGCCGGGGCGGGTCTGCCTCCCGGCGGCGTACGGTCAGCTGCGTTCCGGCCTTCTCCCCGGTGGCCGCCTTGAAGGTGAGATAGAAGGGCGCCTCTGGCGGCCCGCGCGTCGCGCTGACGAGTTCGTCGCGCACGGTCTCCACGATCGGCTTGCCGTTGCGGGAGGCCACCGGCACGTCAATCGCCATGCCGCCCTGCTGACGCAGCGCGTCCGCCTCCCAACCCGACCAAACGAGGGTGTCCCCGCGACGCAGGACTAGTCCGGTGCCGGCATCCACGGCGCTGCGTGGATCGTTGACGGCCTGGGCCGCTTGGGCTGGCGCATCCAGCACCCAGTTAAAAAGGAACTTGCGTCCGCGATTCAGAACCTCGAACAGCAGCGTGCCGCTGCCGCGCGCAGGATCTTTCGGGCGCAAGATAAACAAATCGGTTTTGTACTCGACCATGCCGCGCGCATTGCGCGGCGCGAGCGCGATGTCGACGATGCCGGCGTTGGCTGGGTCCGCCGGATCGAGCTCGCCGTGGGCGGCTCCGATGACCCGCTCGTAAGCGCCAGCAGATCCAAATTCCGCGCCTTCGGCGAACGGTTCGACGGTGTTGATCTCGATGCTGGTGATGCGCGCATGGGCCGGTGTGACGCCGAGCGCGCACCCGAGCGCGCAGGCCAATAGCCGACGGGTCTGCATGCTCTTCCCCCCTGCCCGGCTCGTCTGGACGGCCGATGGTGTCAGCAAACACAGGTGGCGCGGCGCGTCGACCAGGGTGGCTGCGCAGACGTTGCGTTTTCGTGCGGCCTGTCAGCCAGGCTCTTGGCGCCGCTCAGGCTGACAAGCTGAGCTGCTGCAACAACCGCCCCCGAGACTCCGTCGGCGTCAGCCAAGCGTCCGCGTTGGACGCACATCATCCAAAAAATCTGACTGGGTTTGCTCTCTCAAAAGAACGGTGCTTTCATCCCAGCCATACAAAGGGTGCTGGTGCGGCCGGTTTCCCAAGCCCAACGGCAGCAGCCTTGGGTCCCGATACAGGTTGTATTAGGCCGCCCGATCACGGGGGATCAGTCATCGGAATCACCGATGATCCGGCGCTGCGGCGCGGACCCGAAACCTGCAGGCGATCGTCGCGATGCCGGCGACCATCGCAGCATCCTTCGGCTCCCCGAACAAGAGAGCGCTACCCTAAGCAACTCCGATCCTACCGACGCCGGCCGAGATCGCGTAAACGATGTCGATCGGTACGATCGATGCTCGTCGACATCAGCCTCGAGGCCGTCTCGTAGCCGGCCGCGACGATCAGGGTCGGGAATGGACGTGTCAGTCCATCCGCAGCCTTCGGCGCCAGGATCGCCGAGATCTCGGCCCCAATCGTTATAGTGCGGGTTACAATTGGATCATGCGATCGCCGCCAAGGGAAGTTCCGCTGGCGATGGAGTGGTCACCGGCGCTGGCGCGAACATCTCAATATCGTCCACGAACTGCTCCACGATCGGAGCCGAGTTTGCGAGACACACCTGCAGGTAGGTAGCGATGGACGGTGCCTGCGCGAAGCCTTCGGCGATGAGCCTCTCGTTGGCGAACGAGAGATCAAGGGCGCAGAACGCATAATAGGCTCTGGTTGCCAAAAGCATCGCCCTCGTGGACGCCTCCTTCAAGCCAAATACTTCCGCAAAGCGCTTGCGCAGGTGCGCGCGATCGCGATCGAGATCGAACTGTCTGAAGGCGCGGATGCCGTCAGTGGGTTCCGCCTTCTCGAACGCGGCGATTACGTCGGACCAGCGCGTGCGGCCGGTTGCACCGGAGGAGAGGTGATAGAGCCGGTGCTTGAGATCCGGTTTCATCAGAAGACCTGCGAGCGTCTCGGCGACCCAGTCGGCCGGGACGATGTCGACGCAACTTTCCGGGCTGCATGGCAGCATGCGCAGTGCGTCCGCGGCTCGCAGCACCCAGAGAATGCTCGAACTCGGCGCGGCACCAAGCGTCGAGTGCCCGACGACGATAGATGGCCGAGCGACGATGATCGGGAGGTCGGGAAACTGTTCTGAAAGCGAGGTTTCCGTAGCAGCTTTCGATTCCGTGTAGCCGACGATGTGCCGAGCGTCCGCTGCCGGATAGGCTGTCTCTTCCACGAGACTCGGCGCGTCGGCGCCGCAGATCATTGCCGTGCCCACGTGCAGGAAGCGCTGCAAGCCCGGCATGGACTGAGCACGTCGCGCCAGCGCAAGAGTGCCGTCGTGGTTGGTCCTGAAGACTCGCTCCCCGCCCCACCAGGACGTATCAGCGGCGAGGTGCAGGATGTGGGTGCATCCGTCGAGCCGCGGATCCATATCGAGGTCGGCATTGGTAAAGTCGCCGGGCACGATCTCGATCTTGCGTGCGAGGCGTTGGGCTGTGAACGGATCGGTGAACCGCTCCAGGCGCGCGGCGACGCGCTGACGCCCCTGCTCGACACCCGCGCAGCGCACGAGGCAGACCCAAGTCGTGTCATCGTCGCGCCCGAGCGCGTGATGTAGCACGGCGCCGCCGATCAGCCCGGTCGCGCCCGTCAGAAGAATGCGTGCCACGGTACTCTCCACTCCTATGGGAGAGTCATAAGCAGAAAATCTTGGAAACATTTCGGCCAAAAAAGCTTAAGACGCATAAGCGTTACGTGTGTGCCCAATGCGCAACAGTAATCACAATATCGTGATGGCGACTCTGTGTGACATAGCTTTGGCTAGTCAACAACAACGGGTCAAGGGCTCACGCGAAAGGAATAGATTGCGCCGATCGCAACCGTGAGCTCGTTGGGCGTGCCAATGCGCCGTACGATCGGACTGTCGGACGCCGATGCGATGAACCGGTCGTAACGGATGTAGCCGAGCGTCTGCCAAGTTTCCGACCAGTCATAGCCGAGGCTTGCTGTCGCTCCGGCCGAGCGTGGTCCGGCTGCGGCACGATACGGCGCAAGGATCGGGTTCACGAGGTTCGTTCCAACGGGAACATCGAAATCAAGCCGCATCGCGGCCTCATCACCAATAACGAACCGTGGGCCCATGCTGAGCGTGAATCGCCCGAAGCGGCTCACGAGATCGGCACCAAATTTCGCGATGATCCCATCATGAGCGCGGATCCCCTGAGTCACTTCAGCCCGCAGCCTGACGGTTTCAGCGATCGGCCAAAACTCACCGAACACGCCGAGCCCCACGGTCACCGGCAGTCTGGGTAGGCCAGCAAGCCGATGGTCGTCGTTGCGGAAGCGGCCCTCGCGAAAATCCAGTACGGCACCGGCCTGCAGCCGTCCCTGTCCAACGAGCGTGACATCGAGGCCGTCATCCGGTGACCACCACTCGCGGGGTTCGTCGGCTTTGCGGAACGACACGTAAGGCAATCCCCAGAGCCCGACCTGTTTGCCGCCCTGGAAACGGGGGCCTGCCCCGACGAATCCTCCGGCGGAGACGATGGTGTTGGGCTCGAACAATGCACTGAGGTCATCAGCCTGCGCCGGTGCTGGGAGTGCCGCTAAGGCTGTCGCCACGCATAAGCCCAGGCACTTGGAACGCTGCTGCCAGCTCACCGTCGAGTTCCTCCGGTCACCTTGGCCATACAGAAGGCGACCGTGACACGCCAATCTTAAAGGCCGGCCAAACGTCTCGCTGGGTCACTCTACCCTCGAGAGAGCCTTGCAGTGCTTTCCTTGGTATGGGTCGAGATCCGTTTTCGATGAACCGGCATTGCGAACTGAATGGCGGTCGCGAGCGCGGACTGGCCGGCTGGTCCTAGCCGAAAGCGGAAGGACCGCTTCAGAGTAGGGGCGCCCGAAAAGCGGACGCATCGCTACCGACTTGTGCCGATGCCTGAGTAGACTCTCGTGGCGTCCCCAAAGCCAGCTTGCTGACTGGCGCCATGTTCTGCAGCCGTGAGTACCTGATTGTACGGGTCGTTCGAAAACCGCGGAACTCGCGGTGGGAAAAGGTTAGACTGCTTCTTTTTCGTGGTCGCTCCCCGCCTCCCGTCCCAGGCGAACCATGATCTCCCGCAGCCCGCGATGGGCGGGATCTCGGTCATAGGACGCGTGCCACAGCATCGAGATGACGATCTCCTCGGTGGGCACCGGCACGGGGCTCGTTGCCAAGTCGAGTTGGTCGGCGAAGGTCGTGGCCAGCGCATCGGCCATCGTGGCGATCAAGGGCGCGGCCTACACATGAAACGGCACGGTCGCGAAGCGCGGCGTCGTCGCCGCCAGCCTGCGGGTCCGGCCCACCTTCGCGAGCGCCTCGTCCACCACGCCCGGGCCGACGCCGGTCAGATACGTCAGGATGTGCGGGAAGCGAACGAAGTCGTCGAGCGAGAGCGGACCGCTCACGTTGAGCAGCCGGGGATTGAACAGGCTCAGGAAGCCGAAGCGATAGAGCGGCCGGACCTTATGGTGAACTTGGCCCTGTGAGATCATACCGACGACCATGTCGATCCGGTCGGCGTCGAGGTCTCCCAACACGCTCGCGTAATCGAGGCCGATCAGGGACAGGCGGATGCCGGGCGCCTCGCGTGCGAGGACGGCGAGCAGGCGCGGGATGAGCCGCACCTCGACGCTGCCGGGAATGGCGAGCGTGAAGGACCGCTCGACCGTCGCGGGGTCGAAGTCGCCTTCCCGGAGGACGATGCACTGAAACTGGCGCAGGGCCGCGCGAACCGGCTCGACGAGGGCGAGCGCCCGCGGCGTCGGGCGCATGCCGTCCGGCGTGCGGGTCAGGAGTTCGTCGCCGAGGAGCTTGCGCAGGCGCGCCAGGTTGCTGCTCATGGCCGATTGCGTGATGCCGACCTTCACGGCGGCGCGCGTGACGCTGCTCTCGGTCAGGAGCACATCGAGCGCCACGACCAAGTTCAGGTCGATGCCGGCGAGGTCACGGTGCTTGATCGTCATGGCTCGGTCCGCCGGCAACTCTTGACCAGGTCTTGGGCGACCGGATGATGCGGCATCCGACCAAGCGAGACCATGCAGCGTTCAAGACTCCTTACGCTCCCATCAGGGTCGTCGGAAACGGACGATCATTCACGGCGTGAATACCGAGTATTGATTGCATCTATTTGATGAATACAGCTACCGGCTGCATCTTCTCCTCTTCGAAGGACGGGTCGCCCCGTCACACCGAGAGAATCCGGCGATGACCCACCGTTCCCTCACCCGCGCCGCCGCGCTGACGATCATTGTGGCGGCCGTCCTGCCAGCCTCCCCGTCCATGGCGACCCTCGACACCGCCGCCCACGGCGCTTTCTCCATCCCCGCTGTTCTGGGTGCGGCCTACCACACGCCACATCTGGCGCTGAGTGCCGCCGACGTCCGGGCGCAAGGCGGTCTGCTCGTGCCGAGCCTCACGCGCTGGCAGCAGGCTCAGCCCGCCATCGCCTCCGCCGAGCCCTTCAAAGCCCCCGCCACAATCTCCGTCGCTTATCGGAACCGAAACATCGCGACGGACGCCGCACAGGTCCACGAGCAGGGCGGCTTCGCGACCGCGGGCGTGGTCCGTTGGCTGCCCAACGCCCTGATCACGCACGAGGCCAATACCAGCCGGGTCAAGCTCGGGGCGCTTGGCGCCATGACCTCATCGCGCACGCGGACCTGACAAGGATGAGCAAGCACCTGCGCTGTGAACTGTTCACCGTGTGAAATATGAATGGACGTCATGTCCAATCAGTTCACTTCGACCAAGATCATGGTCGAGCACGTCACCCTCTCTTCGATCAAGTCTTTCGAAGCGGTTCGATCCGCCCTGCAGGCGTCGGTGCCTGTCATCGATCGCGTCGCCGGCGAACGGGATGAACGCCTTCGGAGGGTGCTTGCCGCAGCCGTCGGATGACGTCAGGCCCGTGGAGCGTTGCGGATCGGCCCAAGCCTTGCCGATCTGTGGTGCGTGAGGGGAGCAGGTGAAAGGTCTCCGCGATGTCTGGCGTCCGCCGCATTGGCCTCGTGCTTTGCCCGGAGTTCGATTTCATGGGCTTGGCCGTGACCTCACCGTTTGCCGTCGCCAACCGATACGTCGCCGACACGACCTATGACATCCGCGTCCTGTCGGAGGCAGGCGGCCTCCTTCGCTCCGGGTGCGGCCCCGCCGTCGAGACCGAGAGGCTGAGCGACCCGTCCGCCTTCGACACGATCATCGTCGCTGCGGGCATCAGCCTGCCCGAGCCGAGCCCGGGTTTCGTCGCCTACCTGCGGGAGGCGGCCCGTTCCACGCGCCGCTTGGCGGGCCTGTGCCTCGGCGCCTTCGCCCTGGCCGATGCCGGCCTGTTGAGCGGGCGGCGCGCCACGACCCACTGGCGCTACGCGCCGCAGTTCCGCGCGCGTTATCCCGACTGCGACCTCGACATCGACAAGATCTACGTCGCGGACGGCAATCTCTGGACGTCCGCCGGCATGTCGGCGGGCATCGATCTCGCCGTCGGCATGGTCGAGCGCGACCACGGCCGGCCGGTGGCCCGCACCGTTGCGCGGGGCCTGGTCATGGAGCGACGCCGGGCCGGGGGGCAGGCCCAGCATTCGGCCCTGCTCGACTTCGATGCGCCGAGCGACCGGATCCAGAGCGTCCTCGCCCATGCACGGCAGAACCTGCAACGCCCGCTGACGACGGACGACCTCGCGGGGGTCGCCTGCCTCAGCCCGCGCCAGTTCACGCGGGCTTTCCGGGCCGAGACCGGGGTCTCGCCGGCCAAGGCCGTCGAGGCCATGCGCGTCGAGGCCGCCAAGCACATGCTGGAGCAGAGCCGCCTGCCCATCGAGGAAATCGCCGCCGCGGCCGGCTTCGCCAACCGCGAGCGAATGCGCCGGGCGTTCCTGCGCGTCCAGGGGGATGTCCCGCGGGCGATCCGCCGGGCGGCGGGTCCGCTTGCCGTCGTTTGACGCGGCGGCATGTCCGAAAACGAGGCAACTATGACGTAGTGGATACCGGGACGGCTGCGTAAGCAGGGCCTTGGGGGACTGCTTACTGTCGGGGAGTCGCAGACATGGTGAGCCTGACGATCAACGGTCGCCATTATTCAGTCGATGCTGAGCCCGATACGCCGCTTCTTTTCGTCCTGCGTGACACGCTCGGTCTGACCGGAACGAAATACGGCTGCGGCATCGCCCAGTGCGGGGCCTGCACCGTTCATCTCGACGGGCAGGCGACCCGCTCGTGTCAGGTGCCGCTCGCGAGCGTCGGCACCCAGGCCATCACCACCATCGAGGCGATCGAGCAGGACGCCATCGGCCGGAAGGTCGTGGAGGCCTGGGTCGCGTTGCAGGTGCCGCAATGCGGCTATTGCCAGTCCGGCCAGGTCATGGCCGCCACCGCTCTGCTCAAGCAGACGCCGCACCCGACCGAAAGCGACATCGCCGACGCGATGACGAACCTGTGCCGCTGCGGGACCTACAACG
>NZ_JALNUM010000117.1:0-18465 GCF_026540795.1 Methylobacterium sp. GC_Met_2 | reverse complement strand
TTCCGCACCACCCCCACCTCCAACTCCTCCCCGCAAGGGGGAGGAGAGAGCGCCTCGGCCCGCGATGTGTGAATATCGTAGCCCGCAGAGGGGGGAGGGAGCGCGCGTGTCAATTTAGGTTCGGGATCGAGGCGAGGCGGAACTGCGTCCCGGGCTAGGCTCCGGGACTATCGCAGCGCCGCCAGGGGTGCGTGCGCCTCAGGTGTTCATCGAGTCGAAGAAGTCGCCGTTGCTCTTGGTCTGGCGCAGCTTGTCCATGAGGAACTCGATTGCGTCGGTGACGCCCATCGGGTTGAGGATGCGGCGCAGCACGTAGGTCTTCTTGAGCGCATCCGGCGGGACCAGCAGCTCCTCCTTGCGGGTGCCCGAGCGGGTGATGTCGATCGCCGGGAAGATGCGCTTGTCGGAGACCTTGCGGTCCAGGATGATCTCGGAATTGCCGGTGCCCTTGAACTCCTCGAAGATCACCTCGTCCATGCGCGAGCCGGTGTCGATCAGCGCCGTGGCGATGATCGAGAGCGAGCCGCCCTCCTCGATGTTGCGGGCCGCGCCGAAGAAGCGCTTGGGCCGCTGGAGGGCGTTGGCGTCGACACCGCCGGTCAGCACCTTGCCGGAGGACGGCACCACCGTGTTGTAGGCGCGGCCGAGGCGGGTGATGGAATCCAGCAGGATCACCACGTCGCGGCCGTGCTCGACGAGGCGCTTGGCCTTCTCGATCACCATCTCGGCGACCTGCACGTGGCGGGTGGCCGGCTCGTCGAAGGTGGAGGCGATGACCTCGCCCTTCACCGAGCGCTGCATGTCGGTGACCTCCTCGGGCCGCTCGTCGATGAGCAGCACGATCAGGTAGCACTCGGGGTGATTGAGGGTGATCGACTGCGCGATGTTCTGCATCAGCACGGTCTTACCCGTGCGCGGCGGCGCCACGATCAGGGCGCGCTGGCCCTTGCCGATCGGCGCCACGATGTCGATGATCCGCGGCGAGAAGTCCTTCTTGGTCGGGTTGTCCAGTTCGAGCTTGAACCGCTTCGTCGGGAAGAGCGGCGTCAGGTTGTCGAAGTGGACCTTGTGCTTGATCTTCTCCGGGTTCTCGAAGTTGATCGTGTTGACCTTCAGGAGCGCGAAGTAGCGCTCGCCGTCCTTGGGGCCGCGGATCGGGCCCTCGACGGTGTCGCCGGTGCGCAGGCCGAAGCGGCGGATCTGGGTCGGCGAGATGTAGATGTCGTCGGGGCCGGGCAGGTAGTTCGAGTCCGAGGAGCGCAGGAAGCCGAAGCCGTCCTGCAGCACCTCGACGGTGCCCGAGCCGATGATCTCGATCTCCTTGGCAGCGAGCTGCTTCAGGATCGCGAACATCAGCTCCTGCTTGCGCATGGTCGAGGCGTTCTCGACCTCGACCTCCTCGGCGAAGGCCGTCAGGTCGGTGGGCGTCTTCGCCTTGAGATCCTGGAGCTTGACCTCGCGGACACCTTCGAGGGCGGCGGGGAGGGCCGGCGCATCGGCCGGCTCCTCGGTCTCGATCTCGGCGAGGGCGTCGGGGTGTGGCGTCATGGGGTGTCTTGCAACCGACGGAGAAGGTGGGAGGGCCGGTTCTGTGCCACGCACCCGGGGGACGGGCGGCGATGGGCGGGCCGCGCTGCGGCGAGGGGCCCGAGGATCAGGGTGGCGAAACCGTTCTGGCAGGACCCTCACGGGCGCGCTACGGCGCAGACCTTGAGATGAGGGCCCGGTACGGATAACGCGTTTCGCCCCCACACTCAAGGGCCTTGCACGGAGGGCACGGCGAGAGGTGTGCTAAAGGCCCTCGCGGACGGGTTGCGTCGGGGTTAGACAGGCGACGCCGCGGACGGATTCGGAACCGGGTCCGCACGGGATCGTTCCCCGTCCCGGTGCTGCAGCGCAGCAGACCGTTAACCTGTTTCAGACCCGCAACCTGTTTCAGACCCGCAACCTATTTCAGATCCGCAATCCGGTTCAGACCCGAAAGCCCATTAGACCACCATGCGCGACGATGCCGCCGGACGCACCATCACCGCCCACGAGCCGCGCCGGATCCCATGGCTCGACGTCGTGTTCGGCTTCGGCCCGATGGTGCCGATCGTAGTCGGCGCCGCGGCCGCTTGGTGGCTGAACGGACAGCCGCTCGACTACCTCGTGGCCCTGTTCACCCTGCTGTACGCGGCCTCGATCCTGCTGTTCCTCGCCGGCGTCCACCGGGGCGTCAGCTTCCGGACCGAGGGCGGCCCGCGGCTGTCGCAGATCGTCACGATGCTGGTGATCTACGCACTCGGGCTGTTCAGCCTGTTCTCCGCCGTGATGGGCAAGGCTGTGCCGGCTCTGGTGATGCTGATCCTGGGCTACGCCGTCGTCGGGATCTTCGATCCGATCGCGGCGCGCTCCGGTGCGGTGCCCCTGGCGCATGCCCGCCTGCGCCCGCTCCAGATGCCGATCGCCGTGGTGAGCCTCGCGGTCCTGCTCTGGCTGAAGCTGACGGCGCCGTACTGACGTCGTCCAGCGGCACGCGGCACAACGCGCCGTCGGATGCAGCATGTTCTCACCCGGACTAACGGATTCCTCGATCACGGTTGGAGAAGGCGAGCGGTATCAGAACACGCGCCTCTCCCTCCCGCCGCGGAGGGGGAGGGAGAGGCGCGTGGCGGATCCGGCCAAGCGCAGGGTCGCATCCGCAAACCGAATTCCCCTTTCGCACCGCATGCTCTAGAGCCCGGCCGCAGGATCCCCGGCCGCCGGGGACGATTCAATCCGATGCCGGATCCGTGTTCGGGTCCGCGAGAAGCGAACGCGCCCCCATGTCCAAGGCCGAGACTCCCAAGGCCGAGAAGGCCGACATCCTCAAGCCACGCCTGCCGCGCGGCTTCGTCGACCGGCGCGCCGGTGAGATCGCCGCGCAGCACCGGATGCTGGAGACGATCCGGCGGAGCTTCGAGCTCTACGGCTTCGAGGCCTTGGAGACCCCCTTCGTCGAGTACACCGAGGCGTTGGGCAAGTTCCTGCCCGACCTCGACCGGCCGAACGCGGGCGTGTTCTCGTTCCAGGACGACGACGAGGCGTGGCTGTCGCTGCGCTACGACCTGACGGCGCCGCTTGCCCGGTTCGTGGCCGAGAATTTCGACGCCCTGCCTAAACCCTATCGCAGCTACCGGGCCGGCTACGTCTTCCGCAACGAGAAGCCGGGGCCGGGCCGGTTCCGCCAGTTCATGCAGTTCGACGCCGACATCGTGGGCGCGGGCAGCATCGCGGCCGATGCCGAGATCTGCATGCTGATGGCCGACACGCTGAACCGGCTCGGGCTTGGCGGCCAGTACGTAGTCAAGGTCAACGACCGCAAAGTGCTCGACGGCGTGATGGAGGCGGCGGGCCTCGCGGGTGACGACCGGGCCGGCCAGCGCCTGACCGTGCTGCGGGCGATCGACAAGCTCGACCGGCTTGGCGTCGATGGGGTGCGCGACCTCCTGGGCGCCGGCCGCAAGGACGAGAGCGGCGACTTCACCAAGGGTGCGGGCCTCGACGCGGCGGCGATCGGGCGGATCCTGGCCTACGTGTCGTTCCAGGCCAGTGCCGCGGACGGCGCCGACAAGGTGGCGTTCTGGGAAAAGTTCTTTGCCGGCTGGCACGACGCGGTCGGCGATTCGGAGACCGGCCGGGAGGGCATCGCCGAGCTGCATGCGATCATGCGCCTCTGCGCGGCCGCCGGCTACGGCCACGACGTGATCCGCGCCGATCCGAGCGTGGTGCGCGGGCTCGAATACTATACCGGCCCGGTCTACGAAGCCGAGCTGACCTTCCCGGTCATCAACGAGGACGGCCAGACCGTACGGTTCGGCTCGGTGGCGGGCGGCGGGCGCTACGACGGGCTGGTCGGACGGTTCCGGGCCGAGCCGGTGCCGGCGGCCGGCTTCTCGATCGGCGTCTCGCGCCTGTTCTCGGCCCTGCAGCTCGTGAACAGTCCACTGCTCGCCGGCACCGACACCCCCGGGCCGGTGGTGGTGCTGGTCCTCGACCGGGAGAACATGGCCGACTACCAGCGCCTCGTGGCGCTGCTGCGCGCCGACGGCATCCGGGCCGAGCTCTATCTCGGCGCAGCCGGCATGAAGGCGCAGATGAAATATGCCGACCGCCGCCGCGCCCCGGTGGCGATCATCCAGGGCTCGAACGAGCGCTTGGCCGGCGAGGTCCAGATCAAGGATCTGATCGAGGGCGCCCGGGCGGCTGAATCCATTGCCAGCAACGCCGAGTGGAAGGCCGCGCGGCCGGCGCAATTCTCCTGTCCGGAGGCCGATCTGGTGGCGCAGGTCCGTACCGTGCTGGCTCGGCACTTTCCGTCGACCGCCGGTTGAAACGCACAAGCCTCCGCGGCGTTGTTCCCGGTCGATGCCGCGACCGTGTCGGCAGGGAAATCCGGGGATGCGCTTCAAGACTCCCACGCTGATCCTGCCGGCCGTGCTGCTCCTTGCCGGCGCGGTACCGGCTTCCGCAGCCCGCCCGGTGCCCGGTCCGTTGCCCAGCGCCGTGGCGTCGGCCACGCCCGGAACCGGCAGCGCCCCGATCCTCAGCGCCGGCGTCGCGGGGGGCCCCGCGCTCGCTTCCCTGACCCGGAAGAAGCCGGCGCGGCGGCCCCGCGGCGCCCGTCTCGGCAGCGCCCGCCCGCTCTGAGGGCGCCTCCGACACTCGGTCACGGTTTCCCAAGGGCGAGCCCTTGGGCAGGGGTTCGGGGGCGGAGCCCCTGAGGCTCGACACCCGGCACCAGGGTTCTGCCCTAGACCCGCGCAAGGGCTCGCCCTTTCGAAACCGGGACGCGGCTCTACCGCACGCAGATCGGCGGCAGCGCGGCGCGGACCTTGGCGGCGAATGTCGCGAGGTCGCAGCCGCCGTCCCGCGCCGGGCAGATCCCGATCGCCAGCGGCAGCGCGACCGGCGGGTCGCGGGGGCCGAGCGGCCGGGCGGTGCGCAGCTGATCGAGGGTCTGGGCGTAGATCTTGACTCGAACCGTCCGCGCCCCGCTCTCGGGATGGCCCCAGACCTCGAAGGCCAGGGTGGTGTCGGGGGCCGTCGGGTCCGGCTGACCCGGGAGCGACCAGCCGAGGCCGAGGGCGCCCGACAGGCTCGACAGGGTGGTGTCGTGCCCGGCCAGCATGACGAGGCGCGCGCTCGCCCCGAGCGGCGGGACGCCGAGTCCCCGGGGCGCCTCGCCCTGCAACAGGTCGGCCAGCATCCGCAGCAGCGTCGCCGCGCGGAACTGGGCGATCTCGGGCGTCCGCCGCAGGAGGTCGGCCGACCGTCGGTGGGCGGGCAGCAGCGTCGCCAGGGTCTCGGGCGAGCCCTGCCCCCAGGCAACCTGTTCGGCCGGCAGGCCCTCCGCGTATTCCAGGAGCAGGTTCTCCGACACCATGGCGGCGAGCGCCAATGGACCGGCGATCTTCGGCCCGGCCGGCTCGGCGACCAGCGTGCTCGGACCGTCCAGGCAGGCGGCCGGGACCGCCGTGCAGGCCTGCGGGCCAAGGATCCGTTTCAGCGCCGCGATGGCCTTCTCGGACGGCTTATCGGTCACCGCGATCCCGCCCACCGTCCGGCTCTGGATCGCCGCCAGGGCCACGACCGGGTCCAGGGGGCAGACGCGCCCGCTGTCGAAGACCGGATCGATGGCACCCACCGGCCCATGGCGCGCCACGAGGCCGCAACCCGGGAGGACGGCGTCGGCCAGGATCTGGCCGCTCCGGCGGGTGCGGTTCGCGGCGCCGTCCGCCCAGACCTGCACGGCGTTCGGCGCCGGGCAGCCGGTCGCGGGCAGCAGCTCCGCCGCGGCATAGACCGTCCGCAGGTAGGCTCCCATCCGGGACAGGGCCTCGGCGCCGTGCGGGGTCAGCTCGCCCGGCTCGACCGGGAAGGCGGGCCAGGGCCGCCCGGTCTTAGCCTCCAGCGCAGCCGGCGAGGCGGTCGGCGCGCGGACGCCGTGGCGGGTGATCGTCACCACCCGTTCGAGCTTGGGCTCGGCCCGGGCGGGCGCCTGCGCCGCCAGGATCAGGGTCAGCGCGGCGGCGAGGCCCACCTGTCGCCGACCGGGGATCTGAAAGACGCGCCGAGTCATCCCGGGATCTTCTCCACACCGTCGCCGGATGATCCGACGACCCGACAATGCTCAGGCTCAGAGGCGGACGCAATCCATCCGCTTTCGAAGCCTTAATCTGCTGGATTAGGAGTCGTATCGACTTCATTTTCAGCTCGTATGATCGATAAATTGTAATCTGACGCGTCATTGCATTGATTCACAAATCGAATATCCTGGTTTCGAAAGGGCGAGCCCTTTCGCGGGTGCAGGGCAGGGCCCTGCTGTCGGGCTTCGCCCGATGGTCGGGCTTTGCCCGCACCAGGGCTTTGCCCGCACCAGGGCTTCGCCCGATCTGTCAGGGCTCTGCCATGACGACCCGCCAAAGGGCGAGCCCTTTGGAATCCCGTGATCGGCGTGCCGATCGGCTCGGACGGCCCCTGCGCAGTCCCGCGCGCCGGACCAGCGCGGGGCGTGTCGCCAAGCCCGGCCGCGGTTGCTACAGAGCGCCCGCGAGGTGGACACGATGACACGACCGGAGGCGGGTGAGACGGGGGCGGGGGACGCGGCACGGACGCGTCTGCTCGCCCATCTGACGGCGGCGGGCTACCGGCCGGTGACGCCGCCGGTGCTGCAGCCGCTGGAGCCGTTCCTGGAACTGTCCGGCGAGGATATCCGCCGCCGGATCTTCGTGACCCAGGACGCGGCCGGGGCGGAACTGTGCCTGCGCCCGGAATTCACCATTCCGGTCTGCCGCCTGCACCGGGCCGAGGCCGACGGGCGGGTGGCCGATTACAGCTATTGCGGACCCGTCTTCCGGCTGGCCGCCGACGAGCCCGACGAGTTCTTCCAGGCCGGGATCGAATCGATCGGGCGCACCGACACGCCGGCCGCGGACGCCGAGGTGCTGGGCCTCGCCCTCGAAGGTCTCGCGCTGTTCGGCCGGCACGATCCGGCGGTGCGGCTCGGCGATATGGGCCTGACCGTAGCGCTCCTCGACGGGCTCGCAGTGCCGCCCGCGGCCAAGCGGCGGACCCTGCGGGCGCTCGCCGCCGGGCGCTCGCTCGACGCCGTGACCAACGGTGCCGGAGCGCGGCCCGAGGATCCGCATGCCGGCCTTCTGGCAGCGATCCAGGGCCAGGACCCGCGCGGGGTACGCGCCTTCGTGGAGGACGTGCTGGCGATCGCCGGGATCTCGGCGGTGGGCGGGCGCAGCGCGGGCGAGATCGCCGAGCGCTTCCTCGCCAAAGCCTCCGCGCAGGCCCATGGCGGGGCCGGGCTCAACACCGAGAACCGCGCGATCCTCGACCGCTACCGGGCGATCGCCGGCCATCCGGACGCTGCGGCGCGTGATCTGCGGGCGCTGGTCGCCGACGCGAACA
The DNA here is from genome assembly GCF_026540795.1 of Methylobacterium sp. GC_Met_2. NCBI lineage: Bacteria > Pseudomonadati > Pseudomonadota > Alphaproteobacteria > Hyphomicrobiales > Methylobacteriaceae > Methylobacterium > Methylobacterium sp. GC_Met_2. The sequence goes on along the minus strand of NZ_JALNUM010000117.1, from coordinate 11,022 downwards.
TCCGCCACGACGCCCTCTCGGCCGCCCTCGACCTGTTCGAGGAGCGCACCGGCTTCATCGCGGCCCGGGGCCTGCCGATCGAACGCTTCCGCTTCCAGGGCGGCTTCGCCCGCAACCTCGACTATTATACCGGCTTCATCTTCGAGGTGACCGAGCGCGACGGCCCGATCCTGGTCGGGGGCGGGCGCTACGATGGGCTCCTCGGACATCTCGGCAGCCCGGTGCCGCTGCCCGCGGTGGGCTGCACCTTCTGGATCGAGCGCGTGGCGGGAGCCGGACAATGAGCGCTTCCGAGCCCCTCATCTTCGAGCCCCTCATCTTGGCGGTCCCGTCCAAGGGACGCCTGCAGGAGAATGCCAGCGCGTTCTTCGGCCGCGCGGGCCTCAAGCTCGCGCAAGGCGCGGGCGCCCGCGATTACCGGGGCAAGCTGCTCGGCGTGCCCGACGTCGAGGTGCGCTACCTCTCGGCCTCCGAGATCGCCGCGCAGCTCGCCTCGGGCGCCGCCCATCTCGGGGTGACCGGCGAGGATCTGATCCGCGAGACCCTGCCGGACGTCCGCGGCCAGGTGGAACTGCTGACGCCGCTCGGCTTCGGCAACGCCACCGTGGTGGTGGCCGTACCCCAGGCCTGGATCGACGTGCGCGACATGTCGGATCTCGACGAGGTCGCGGCCGGCATGCGCGCCCGCCACGGCCGGCGCCTGCGGGTCGCCACCAAATACGTGAACCTGACCCGCCGGTTCTTCGCCGAGAAGGGCGTGGCCGATTACCGGATCGTCGAGAGTCTGGGCGCCACCGAGGGGGCGCCCGCCGCCGGCTCGGCCGAGATCGTGGTCGACATCACCACCACGGGGGCGACGCTCAGCGCCAACGCCCTGAAGGTGCTGGAGGACGGGATCATCCTGCGCTCGGAGGCGAACCTCGTGGCCTCGCTCAAGGCGCCCTGGGGCGCGGGCCAGCGGGCGGCGCTCCGCACCGTGCTCGGCCGGATCGCCGCCGAGGAGCGCGCCCGCACCACCCGGGAGGTGCGCGCCGCCCTGCCGGAGAGCGGCATGATCGACCTCGCCAGCATCGCAGGGTTGCACGAGGCGGAACTGCCCTACGGGGCCCCGCGGGGGGCCGACGGTGAGATCGTGCTGCGCTGCCCGGAGGGGGCGGTGTTCGACCTCGCGGGGGCGCTGGTCGAGGCCGGAGCGCGGGCCGTGACGGTGCGGCGGGTGGATTATGCGTTCGCGGCCGAAAACCCGCTGGCGGAGCGGTTGCTGGCGCGGTTGTAGGGAGCGGGACGCTCCGTGCGGTGGCTTCCCGCTGCTGCGCCAATCCGCTAGTATCGCAAACTGCGATGCGGCCGCGACCCCATGCACGTCATTACCCAAGCTCGGATCTGGGAGGCCAAGCGAACGTGGCCGCGTGCCGCCGACGCGCTTGATACTTGGTATCGCCTGATGAAGAGCGCGGAACCGTGCGACTTCGCCCAGATGAAGGAGCTATTTCCGGCAACCGATAAGGTCGACCGTCTGCATGTCTTCAATATCGGCGGAAATAAACTACGCCTGATTGCCATCGTTCAATATAAATTTATGAAAGTCTATATCCAAGCGATCCTGGATCACGCCACATACGATAAGGGCAAATGGAAGGTATGAGATGACCACCCTTGTGGAGAAGGCAGTGGAGCATTGGCCGCACGTCGCTCCGCTGCTGACCGCCCCGGCGACCCGCGGCGATTATGACCGACTGGTTCAGGCCATGGACCAGATTCTCAGTCTTGTCGGCGAGGACGAGGATCATCCCCTGGCGGTCCTCGCCTCCCGCATGGGCGATCTGATCGAGGCCTACGACGAGGCACATCGCCCCATGCCGAGGGTCACCGGTGCCGCCGCCCTGCGCTACATCATGGATGAGCGCGGCCTTGGCCAGGGCGATCTGCCGGAAGTCGGTACGCAGTCGGTGGTTTCGGAGATCCTGAGCGGGAAGCGGCGGATCAACATCCGTCAGGCCCGGGCCTTGAGCGCACGTTTTTCGTTCTCGGCGGAAAGTTTCCTCGACCTATGAAGGTCCGGTGTAAATGATCGGCCGAGATTCCGGTTCTACCCGGCGATGCGGAAAGGCAAGGCGCCCCCGATCCTCTACTGCGGCCCCTGCTTGGCGAACTCCGAAAGCACCCCGCGCAGCACCTTGAGCCGGGCGTCGTAGATCCCGGTCAGGCAGGCCACGTCGCCGCCGCAAGTCCGGCGCTCCTTGAGCCACGCTTCCTGATCCTCGCGCAGCTTCCCCTGGCCGCCCATCGGCAGCACCGCCTTCAGGATCTCGAACCGGGTCGCCATCTCGATGTCCCGGTCGTTGAGGGGCAGGTGCGTGCAGATGGCCTTCTCGTCGGGCGCCTCGGCCTTGTCGCAGGGAAAGCTCGCCGCATGGGCGTAGGAGCCGAACGTCAGGGTGGCCAGGGCCAGGACGGCGGGGAACAATCTCGACATGGGCTCAGAACGAGCCGCCGCGCGAAAAGCTCCGCCTCGCGCGCCGGCGGCGTGGTGAATCAGGCCCGGGATCACAGGATCACAGGCCTGGCTTGACCACCACCAGGATGACGATGACGATCATCAGGAGCGTCGGCACCTCGTTGAGGATCCGGTAGAACCGGTGGCCGCGCGTGTTCCGGTCGGCGGCGAAATCCTTGACCATCCGGGCGAGCCAGCCGTGGATGCCCGACATCGCCAGCACCAGCACGAATTTCGCCTGCAGCCAGGGCGCCGCATAGTAGCCGCTCATCCAGGCGAGGATCAGCCCGAACACCCAGGTGGCGATCAGCGCCGGGGTCATGATCGCCTTGAGCAGGCGGCGCTCCATGACCTTGAAGGTCGCCGATTGCCCCTCGGAGCCCGGCGGCAGGCTCGCGTGGTAGACGAACAGCCGGGGCAGATAGAGCATACCCGCCATCCAGGCGATCAGGCTGACGATGTGCCCGACCTTGATCCAGTCGTACAGCACGGCCGGCTCAGCCCCGCAGCCGTGCGAGCATGCGCTCGACATGGGCGACCGGCGTCTGCGGCGTGATGCCGTGGCCGAGGTTGAAGATGTGCGGCAGGCCCGCGGTCGCGGCCAGCACGGTGTCCACCGCCGCGTCGAGGGCCGCACCGCCCTCGATCAGCGTGTCGGGATGCAGGTTGCCCTGCGTCACCGTGGAGGCCGGCACCCGGCCGCGCAGCGCCTTCAGGTCCACGCCCCAATCGACCCCGACGGCGTCGGCGCCGGTCTCGGGCACCACGCGGGCATGGCCGTCGAGCCCCGAGCCGCGGGCGAACACGATGATCTTGGCCCCGGGTACCTTGTCGCGCACGCCCGCGATCATCCGGGCGATCGGCCGCAGGGACCAGCGGGTGAGGGCATCCACGCTCGCATCCGGCAGCGCGCTCTCGGCGACGTCGCCCACAGGCTCGACGGTGCCGGCCGCGGCGGGAAGAGCCAGCGGCAGGGTGCCGGCATGGGACTCGAAGATCTGCACCGCATCGGCGCCGGCCTCGAGCTGGCGCACGAGGTAGTCGGTCTGCACGGTGACGAGGCGGTCGATCAGGGTGTCGACCAGGGCCGTGTCGCCCTCGGCCAGCGCCCGCGCGGGGGCGAGGTCCGGGGTGCCGCGCCCACCGATCATGTAGCTCGCCACCGTCCAGGGGGCGCCGCAGAAGCCGAGCAGCGTGGTCTCGCGGGGCAGTTCGGCGCGCAACCGCTTCACCGTCTCGAAAACCGGGGCGAGGTGGGTCATCACGGCCGGGTCGCCGACCTCGCGCAAGCGCGAAAACGCCTCACGCCCGTCGAGCGGGTCGAGGCGCGGTCCCTCGCCCTCCACGAAGCGCACGTCCTGACCGAGCGCATGCGGGACGACGAGGATGTCCGAGAACAGGATCGCGGCGTCGAAGCCGAAGCGCCGGATCGGCTGAAGGGTGACCTCGACGGCGAAATCCGGACTGTAGCAGAGATCGAGGAACGAGCCCGCCTCGGCCCGGCTCGCCCGGTATTCCGGCAGATAGCGGCCCGCTTGGCGCATCATCCAGGCGGGGGGCGGCCCGATGGCTTCTCCCTCGAGGACACGCAGCACCTTGCGCTCCCCCTGCGGCGTCCCCGTCATCTGCGCTCCACCCCCGCTTGTCCGATCCCGAATGCCTGTCGGCGCGCCTCCTGTCGAGTCGAGGCGCACCGATCCCCACACAGGCCCCTTCGAAAAGAAAAGAGAGATTCTAGGACTCTGTTTTTTCTATTGGGGGGCCGAGGATCGGGCGCACAAACGGGTCCACAGGCCGTCCCCGCCGCCGCGCCGTTAACGAGGCTTTAAAGGATTCGCTCCATATTGCGAGAACCGGATGGTCCGACAGCGCCTTGGCTACGCCGAGTCGTGTACGCACCCCCCGTGTGTCCCGGATTCTCCCACGGGCCCGGATTCCGCCTGCCCAAATCGCGGGCCTGTGAACGGCGGAGTCGATAACCGAACACCGTCCCGTTCTGGACCGGCCCGGTCGGGCATCCTATCCACACGGATCGACTCCCCAGGCGGCCGGCGGTGGATAACCCGGGCCCCGCGACGAAGGCGACCAGATGGGCCGCAGCTATTTCCACCTCCACCTCGTCTCCGACTCGACCGGCGAGACGCTGATCAATGTCGGGCGGGCGGCCGCCGCCCAGTACGAGGGGGTGTCGGCGATCGAGCACGTCTACCCGCTGGTGCGCTCGGCGGCGCAGCTCGACCGGGTCATCTCGGAGATCCGGGCCGCGCCGGGCCTCGTGCTCTACACCCTGGTGGGCGGCGATCTCGGCGAGCGGCTGGAGGAGGTCGCCCGGGAGACGGGTTCCCCGTGCCTGTCGGTGCTGCGGCCGGTTCACGACCTGCTGCGCGCCTATCTCGGCGCCGAGACCACGGCCCGGCCGGGCGCCCAGCACATGCTGAACGCGGAGTACTTCAAGCGCATCGACGCGATGAACTTCACGCTGGCCCACGACGACGGCAACCTGCCGGACGATCTGGAGGAGGCCGACGTGATCCTGCTCGGGGTCAGCCGCACCTCGAAGACGCCGACCTCGATCTACCTCGCCAATCGCGGCCTCAAGACCACCAACCTGCCGCTGGTGCCGGGGATGCCGCTGCCGCCGGCGATCGAGCGCGCGCGCAAGCCGCTGGTGGTGGGCCTGTTCGCGTCACCGGAGCGGATCGTGCAGATCCGCCAGAACCGGCTCTCCAGCCTCAACGCTGACGAATCGTCCCTCTACGTCGACCGCTCGGCGGTGGCGGACGAGATCACCATGTCGCGCCGGCTGTTCGTCAAGAACCGCTGGCCGACGATCGACGTGACCCGCCGCTCCATCGAGGAGACGGCGGCCGCGATCGTCGACCTCTACCGCGACCACCGCCTGAAGTTCATCGCGGATTGAGTCCGTCCGGGGTTCCCAAAGGGCGAGCCCTTTGGCGGGGTGTCGGGGCAGCGCCCCGACGCTCGGGCGAAGCCCGACGCTCGAGCGAAGCCCGACGCTCGAGCGAAGCCCGACAGCAGGGTTCCACCCTGCACCCGCAAAAGGTCGAAGACCTTTTGAAACCAGGACTTTTTCAGCTCCCACTCAGGATTGCCCGGACCAGGGCGAGGCCCGCCACGAGACCCACGAGCCCGGCGGCGACCGAGGCCAGCACGTAGAGGGCGGCCATGGCCGTCTCGCCGCGCTCGTACAGGCTGATCGCGTCGAGCGAGAAGGTCGAGAAGGTGGTGAAGCCGCCGAGAATTCCGGTGGTCAGGAACAGCCGGGCCGGGTGGCTGGCCGCGCCACGCAGGGCAAAACCCTCGGCCAACACGCCCATCAGGAACGAGCCCAGCACGTTGACGATCAGCGTGGCCAGCGGAAAGCCGAGACCCGGCAGCAGCCGCGCAACCGCGACGTTGACGCCGTGCCGGGCACCGCCTCCGAGTCCGGCGCCGAGGATGACGATGAGGGTCTTGATCATGCCTGCCCTTCCTGTTTCGGTCGGGCGGACCTCACGCGTCGCGGCTTCGGCGCACGGCCCCACCGCGGACGGCGAAAAGCGCGCCCGTGCGGTAGGAGCCATCAGCCCGGCATGGGGATGCCGGGCGGTTGTCGGGGAGCTCCATCCCCATCGCCGACAGATCTAGCGCAGGACGGTGCAGGGGGGAACCGGGTTTCCCGGCCCCCATGCCGGTTCCGGGATCAACGCGCGAAGGTGAAGTGGCTGCGCTGCGCGATCTGGGCGGCGTAGAAATCCTCCACCACCTCGCGGACTACCTCGGCCAGCTCGTCGCCCCGGTGCTCGTCGAGCTGGATGTCGCTGCCCACCGTGCGCCCGCTGGCGCAGCGCGCCGCGCCGGGCATGAGGCGCTCGTTGTAGCGCTGGTTCAGGCCCGAGACCGAGATGAAGTTGCTGCCGCCGAGTTCCGGCCCGTACGTGATCTTGATCTTCTGCTCCGCCTCGAGCCCGCGCAGCTGCGCGCAGAGGCTGATGAAGTTGTCCTGATCGATCCTGGCCTCCAGGCCCGTGATGCTGCCGTGGACGTTGTCCTCCTCGTTGAGCACTTCGGCCATGAGGTTCAGGACGCCCACGACCGGCTGCAGCGCCCGGCTGCCCTCGTCCAGAAGCTTCTGGCGAAACGCGTTGCTCCTCGCATCGGCTTCCTGCAGCCGCGCGCGGAACCGATCCTTGACGTCGTTCGCGCGTGCCATCGCGCTCCTCCCTGGTGGTTCATCCGGTTCTTGTTCGACCGGATACTGGGAACCTATGGAGATTTTTCCGATGACACAACATCATGCAAAATATTGATGCCTGCCCAGATCTTGAGCCATTGCACAGGAATAGTACTTGCCTATGGACTGTGCAATGGCTGTCGATCAGGCGGTCATCACTTCAGAAGCTGCAGCAGGCTCCGACCGGCGGGGGTCTTGAGTTCCTTGGCGTCGAGCTTGCCGTCGCCGTCCGGATCGGCCGCCTTGAAGCGCTGTTCGACCAGGGCGAGGTATTCCTTACGGTCGAGGGTACCGTCGGAATCGGGGTCGGCGGCCTTCAGATCCTTCTTGCTCACCCGGCCCTTCAGCTCCTTGGCGTCGACGGTGCCATCCTTGTCGGTCTCGGCGGCGTCGAAAACCTTGCCGGCCGCCGCCTGGGCTTCGGCGAGATCGATGGTGCCGTCCTTGTCGGTGTCGACCATCTTCAGCGTGCGCTCGGCGCCGGACGATCGGGCCAAGGCCGTGGTCGGAAGTGTGGCGGGAAGGACCAGGGCGGCACTGAGCGCCGCGGCGAGGATGGGTCGGGTCAGGGGCGTGGACATGTCGAGCGGGTCTCCGTGGCGATCGGCGCCGGCGACCCAAATCATAACCGCGGTGGCTGTTCCCGAACCGTCCTTCACAAGACGAGGATCGCCAAGACCCCCGCAGCGGCGCTCGGAGCCGCGCCCGATCGTGGTGCCATCGCGCCCGGCTCAAAGCCTTCGTTGTGACGCGCGCTCTGGCGTCGAACCGGTGTCCACTTCGGCGGAGAGCGCTCTAGCGGGCCGGTCCGTCGAGGGGTGCCAGCCGGTCGGGCCCCGGTTCGGCGGCCACCGGTTGAGCGCGTGACAGGCTGCGCGCCAGGGCCGGTAGATCCGGTCCGGCCGCACCCGCGGCGCCGAACACCGACCGGTCGAGGGCCGCGAAGGCGGCGGCGAGGTCGGGCTGCGCCCGCCAGACCCGGGCGAGCTCCGGCGCCTCGCGCATCGCCGCGTCGAGGGCGGCGCGGAACCGGGCCGGATCGTCGGCGCGGGCCGCCGCCCGCAGGCGCCGCCGGGTCGGCCCGGACAGGCGCAAAGTCGGCCGGCCCAGGCCGAAGCCGATCAGCGCCAGCCCGAGCCCGAAGGCGGCGAGCGCCGCTGCCGCGACCGCCAGGGGCGCGGGGACCGGCGGGGGCGCCCGGTCGGTCTCGCGGTCGGGCAGGCCGCCGCCGATCTGCCGGGCTGGGATCTCGGTCTCGCGCATCGTGCGGGTGTTGGTGTCGAACCAGGGGATCGCGATCGCGTCGAGGGGGATGATCTCCGGTACGCCGGGCTTCACGTCCCACTGGTAGGTGGCCCGGGCCACGGGGCCCGAGGGGGTCAGCAGGGTCTCGCGGGTGACGGGGCCCGCGAAGGTGATGATGCCGCGGGTGCGCATCACCGGCCGGGGCGGCAGGCCCTCGGCCACCATGCCCTGGACCTCCAGGGTGACGATCCGGCGGGCGGTCTCGCCGACCTTGATGGTCTCAGGGTCGGGGCTCCACGAATCGGTGACCGCCACGTCCCGGGCGGGCAGCCACCAGGGCTCCTTGGCGTCCGGGCCGCCCGTGGCGGCGGTCCAGGGCGCCACCGGGAAGGGGATCGGCTGCGAGCGCACCTCGACCACCCGCCGCTCGCCGACATCGTTGACGGTGAGCTTGTGGGTGAACGGCTCGATGGTGAACTGGCCGGCGTGGTGCGGGAAGACCGCCACGGTGCGGTCGAACGCGATGGCGCTCTGGCCGTCGGGCAGCTTGGTCTTGCCCCAGTGGTCGCGGCCGAGCTGCGTCCAGGAGAAGTTGGCCAGCGAGGGCTGAACCACCTCCTCCAGCAGGATCGGCTGCTTGTAGACCCCGTGGATCTTCAGCAGCACCATCTCGCGGGGGTAGGGGGCGCTGTTGCCGTTGCGCTCGGCGGTGACCGTGAGGGTGAGGTCGCCGGGCTCGATCTCGGCCTGAGCGGGGAGGGGGGTGAGGACCAGGAACAGGGCGAGAGGCCATGCGCGCGTCTCCCTCCCCCCCTTGCGGGCTACCGGGTCCACACCTCTCGATCGGCCCCTGGGGCTCTCGGATAAGGCGCGGGTCCCCTCTCCTGAAGGGAGAGGGGTGTGACCTTCCCGAAAACGGCGCCCCCTGCACGCACCGTAATGGCGTGCTCGAACCTGAACCTTCCCGTCCCTCACCCGGCTCTCTGCGAGAGCAGACCTCTCCCGCACGGGAGAGGGGGCCGGTCGCGCCCGGCCGCCAACGGCGGCGTCCACCGAAGATGTGTGAATATCATAGGGGGGAGGGGGATCGCGCGTCTCGGCACCGATGCGCAGCCCTAAAACCCCGAAAAAACTCACCACGGGTTGCTCCCGGCGGGGATCGCGGTGCCGGCCTCGACCCGGCGGGTCTGCTCGGCGCGCAGGCGCAGCTTGAGATAGCGGCCTGGATCGTCCGGCAGGGTCTGGAGCCAGAGCCGGTCCGGGCGGATCTCGTGGGCCTCGAAGCTCTTGGTCACCCGGCGAACCTCGCGCTCGGGGGCCTCGGCCACCATGGCGGCGCCGCCCCCGGTCCGGCCGCGGCCGGCCGCATCGCCGGCCGAACCCCTTGCCTGGCCCTTCCCGGCGTCGATCGATTGCTGCTCGGCCTTGCCGCGGCGGGCGACCTTGCTGTTGCCGGGCAGCGACGCGCTGGCATTCGACTCCTTGTTGCCCGCCAGACCCTCGCCGCTGGAGGCGGCGTTGATGTCGTTGTTCTGGTCCTGATTGGCGGTGTTGTTGTAGCGGGCGCCGTACTGGGCGGTACCGTTGGCGATGCCGCCACCGGGTCCGCGGTCGATCACCTCGGCGCGCATCCGGGCGATCAGCGAACGGTTGGCCTGGGCGTCGGCGTCCCGGGGGTTGAAGCGTAGCGCCTCGTCGTAGGCGGCGAGTGCCCCGTCGAGATCGCCGGCCCGCGCCAGCGCGTTGCCGAGATTGTAGCTCGCCCGGCGTCCCCCGGAGCGGAACAGCGCGATCGCGTCCGCGTAGCGGCCGGCCTCGTAGAGCGCGGCGGCTCGCCAGGCCGGATCAGCGAACACATCGGCGGCAAGCCCCGGCAGGCCGATCCCCATCAACAGGCGCCCGAACCCGGTGCGGGGCTGCGAGACCGCGAGCAGGGCCAGAAGGCCGAGGCCGGCAAGCGCCAGACCGGCGATCCGGGCAAGCCTCCGCCAGTGCGGCGGGAGGCCGGCGCGGAGCGGAGCGGAAAAGCCCGTCTCGGGCAGGGTCAGCCGCATCTCGCGCGCCTCATCAAGCACTCCTGCGGAACAGCAACAGGGCCGGCAGAGCCGCGATCAGCAGCAGCCAGCGCCCGAGATCCGCGTAGGCCAGCACGCCGTAGCCGCCCGCCGCGAGGTGCTGGGCGAGGCCAGCCCCGACCGCGTCGAGCACCGGGCCGGGGGCCGCGATATCGGCGGTCGTGCCACCGCCGGCCCGGGCGAGGGCGTCGAGGGCAGCCCGGTCGGGCTTCGGCGCGTTCGACGGCAGCGGCTTGTCGGCGGGGACGAACAGGGCCTGGAGCCGCCAGCCCTGCCCGGCGATCGCGCGCGCCTCGCGGGTGGCGGCCTCGCCGATGCCGTCGCCGTCGCTGATCAGCACCACGTCGGCCGACACCACGTTGGCCTCCGCGAGGGTGCGGCGGGCGAGCGCCAACCCGCGCTCGGGATGGGAGCCGCGGTCCGGCACCGTGTCGGCGTCCAGCGCGAACAGGGTGGTGCCGAGGCTGTCGCGGTCCGTGGTCGGGGAGGCGGCGAGGTAGGCGTCGCCCGCGTAGACCACGAGGGAAACCGCCCGGGTGCCGGCGGCCTCGGCGACGGCGGCGGCGGCCTGCCGGACCCCCTGGAGATGGCCGCCCTCGGCGACCGAGCGCGACAGGTCGACGACGATCACGGTCTCGTCGAGGTTGCGGAAGGTGCGTGCGTCGGCGCGCTCCACCGCGGGTCCGGTCAACGCCAGGGCGATCAGCCCGGCCGCGAGCGCGGCGGCGAGGTTCGCCTGCCGCCGTCCGCCGAGCACCGCGCCGGTGCGGGCCAGATGGGCCATCAGCGCCGGATCCACCGCCCGGGCCCAGTCGCCGAGCGGCGCCGAGCGCGACGCGGCCTGCAGGGCCAGCAGGACGACGACCGGAATCGCCAGGAACCACCAGGGGCGCAGGAGCGCGAGGGCGTCGAGGGCGCTCATGGGGGCGCTCATGGGGCCGAACCGGAGATGGCGCGCGCGACACTCCCTC
>NZ_JALNUM010000116.1:0-18486 GCF_026540795.1 Methylobacterium sp. GC_Met_2 | reverse complement strand
GACGCTGTTTGCCGCCCTCGACGTCCTGGCGGGTACCGTGCTCGGCCGCTGCATGCAGCGTCACCGGAACGGTGGGTTCGTCCGGTTCCTCAACGCCGTCGAGGCCGCTGTCCCGCCCGGCAAGTCAATACACGCGATCCTCGACACCGTCGCCACACCACAAGCATCCGAAGGTGCGCGCCTGGCTGGCTCGCCACCCGCGCTGGACCTTCCACTTCACCCCGACCTCCGCTTCGTGGCTCGATGCGGTCGAAGGCTTCTTCTCAGCGCTCACCCGTTGTCGGCTGCGACGCGGCTCCTTCACAGGCGTCGTCGACCTGCAGGCGGCGATCAAACGCTGCTTCGACCAAGCGGGCTCAAATCGAGTTGTTCGAGAATGCGCATCAGAGTCACTCGATTGTTCTGGTCTTCGGCGTTCTCGAGCGCATCCTGTAGCACCAGACGGATATCCTCGGCTTCGACCTTCTCCATGTCCCAGTTCGGATAGAGGCGCTCTCGCTCTTCCTCGCTCTGGCTCAGCGAAACGATGTCATGATGACGCTTGTCGCGATGCAGGATCGCGATCAGTTTCTGTATCTCGGCAACCGGCCCCTCGATCCACTGGAAGAAGACGCCGCTGCCGAAAACCAGAACCCCGGTAATGCCGTGTGCGAGATTGTTGCGCTGGGCCACCTCGACGATGCGGGAAACTTCGGCGTCGTCAACGCCTTCTGCGGCGCGACTGCAATAAACAAAATGGTAGAGTGGGACTAGCGCAGCCTCGTCTATATCGGCGACACGCGGGATGCCGTATTCGTCGAACATGAGCAAGCTCGCTTCATTTATGCCAGGCAGATCTATGGGCGACTTGAACCGGTACGATGCCCGAATTCACCGAACGACATCGGGCCGATCCGACTAGTAGCCTTTCATCGGTTGCAGATTTTCTAGCTGTTCATAAGGCGCGCTATGCGTCTTCCCGTTCAGGTTCGGCTGCAAGCCGCTCGAATATTTTGAGAGCTTGCAGGTGAGTGGCTTGCTCTATCGCTCCGTTCGCAACTTCAGCTTGTGACCACATCCAAGATCGGGCTGGATCATCGCGCATAGCCCAGCCAGGGAATAAACGGTCCGTCACAGTGTAATAAGATAGGCGTCTGATCTCTAGATGCCGGTCGTCCCTCAAGATCCGGGCATACGTGGCATCCAGCGCTGCGGCCGAACCCTCTAACAACTGCATATAAACATCTGCTCGACAAATGAGGGCGCCGGTAATCCCATCGCGCGAGTTGCATCGCCGTGATTGTGACAGGATGCCATTGAGCATCGCTTGATCAAATCCGAAAGGGCGTGAGGCATAGATGAGCTGAACGACAGACATTGCTGCTGGATCCTATCAAGCCGTCGGGTCGTGGAAGAACCTACATTCGTTCGCTCGCAAGCCCGAAGAATGATAAATCCCTTCGGTAATTGCAGTATTTTCTCATGGCCTTATCGAGCGTTCCGACCATGCAGATGGGAGCAGTCTCTGCGCGAGGAGCACCGCGGTGGGTGCATCAACCGCCGAGGCATCAGCGCCGACCCGTTCGACATATTCGGGATGCTCAAGGAAAACGGGTCCCCCGACCATGACGCCTATCGAAGGGTTGAGGGACGCCTGTCGTACCGCCTGGATCGAGGAAGCAAGTTGATCGAGGTGGCTTTCCCGGCTCAGCGTCAGACCCACCACGCCGAACAACTCCGAACCTACGAGATTGGAGATTTGCTCCGGACTGGAGGCAAGGCCGCTCGACACATGCCAGCCAGCCTTTCGCATGAACTGCTCGACAATCGCCAAGCCGAAGGTGTGTAGTTCGCCTGGTGCTCCCATCAGGAGGATACGGCGCTCACTATCGTGGGGCGCGATGCCTCCGTCTGAGCCGAACGTGGCCAACAGGAACTGAAGTTGGGCGAGGCCGACCGTGACCTCGATGAAGTCGCACAGATCGTCGTCCCACATGCGTCCCAGCAGGGCCGCCGTAGGTGCCAGCAGGTCGAGGAAAAGGTCGTCGATGCAATAGCCCTTGGACGTCAGAGCGGTGAAAGCGTCCATGACGGCTGCGACGTCGTGCCTGAGGATCAGATCCGTGAAGCCCGCAACCGTTTCCGTATCCAGCTTCGGCAGAACGTCTGATCGGACCTGCTTGTCGCCTCGATCAAACAACATCAACCGAGGGATGATGTCCGTCTGAACGATGTGGCCGAGCGCCAGGGTTCGCTGGCGTGCCTCGTCGACGGATCTCCGTCGTGCATAGTCCTCGTGGACATACGCCGCTTCAGCGATCCCCTCCGTGATCAGACCGGCCCACTCTCGGTGGGGTGATCCCTGATCCAGCATTGTCTCATCCCCATGGTCCGGGGTTGGTATCCCCGCTCGTTATTGACCGTCGTCCGGCGAGTACGAGGCGTAACAGAGACGCAAATGCGCAAGTTGTAAAGAAGGCGGCTTTTCTACCGCACTCGGCCGATATCGGCAGGCTACGACGGTCGGAGAAACACAGCCCCCATTCGCTGAAATACAGGTCTTCGAACGTCCGCCTCTCGTCGACCGCGGCCTAAAGCGGACCGACCGCTCCCCACCCTGAGCAGCCAGACCGCTACCGGCCCAACTCGGTCATGACGCGATACGGATTGCTTTCCCGCCAGCAGACATTCCACTGCCCCGATGCGGATCAATCGAGCCGAACTGGCCGACCTTGGGACCTTCCTGGCCATCGCGCGCCACCGCAGCTTCCGGAGGGCGGGCCTGGAGCTTGGCGTCAGCGCCTCCGCGCTCAGCCACGCGCTCAAGGCGATGGAGGCGCGCCTCGGCGTCCGCCTCCTCAACCGCACCAGCCGTAGCGTCACGCTGACCGCGGCGGGCGAGGATCTGCTCGCATCACTGGACGCTCCGTTCGCGGCGATCGGCTCTGCGCTCGACATTCTCAACCAGCACCGAGAGCCGACCAAGGCGACGGGGCGCATCCGCCTCAACGTGCTTGAACATGCGAGCACGTTGCTGCTCGCCCCTGTGCTGCCTCTATTCCACGAGCGCCACCCGCAGGTTGAGATCGACGTTCGCGTGTCCAACGATCTGCTCAATGTTGTAGAGGCCGGAGCCGATGCTGGCATCCGATATGGCGGAACGGTCCCGCAGGACATGGTGGCGCAGCGCTTGTCAGCCGATCTCCGCTGGGTGGTGGTCGGCGCTCCGGCTTATCTCGATCGAAATGGGGCGCCCGATCATCCGCGCGACCTCGCAGCCCACCGATGCCTGCGCATCCGCCTCGGCGACGAGAGCCTCTACCGGTGGGAGTTCGAGAGGAGGGACGAGGCTATCGCGCTCAACGTCCCAGGCGCGGTGACGCTCGACAACACGCAGTTTGCCCTGTCGCTCGCGGCGGCGGGCGGTGGCCTTGCCTATCTTCCGGAGGCGTGTGTCAGCCCCTCGGTCGCCCGCGGCGAGCTTCGCGTCGTCCTGGCGGACTGGGCCCCCCTGGGACCCGGCTTCCACCTCTACTACCCCGGTCGTCGCCAACTGCCGACGGGATTGCGGCTCCTCATCGACCTAATCCGCGAGGTCAAGCCGCTCGGATTGTAGAGGCCGCCCGGTCCGACGATGAGCATCGTTCATCGTTCCGTTGAGGGACGAACGGCTGATCGGCGACCGGCACAATGTCTACGTCCGGCCCATCGAGTTCAGCCAAGGGATCGAGACATGTGCCGTTTCACCGGGAAAGTCGCCTTCATCACGGGTGCGGCCAGCGGCATCGGCCGCGCCGCCGCCATCGCATTTGCGCGGGAAGGCGCGCGAGTGGCGATCATCGACCGGACCGAGGCTGCGCTTGATGACCTTCGCGCCAAGATCGAAGCAGAGGGCGGCGAGGCGCTCGCGATCCGGTGCGATGTGTCGGTGCCGGAGGACGTCGAGGCGGCGGTCACCAAAGCTGTCGAGCGGTTCGGCCGCATCGACTGCGCCTTCAACAATGCCGGTGTCGAGAACAAGGCCGCTCCTGTCCACGAAATCGCCCTCGACGAGTGGGACCGCATCCTCGGCATCAATCTGCGCGGCACATTCGTGTGCATGAAGCACGAGATCGCGCAGATGCTGCGTCAGGGCAGCGGCGTGGTGGTCAACACCTCGTCTGGCGCTGGCATCAGGGGCGTGGCGGGCGGCGCCAGCTACGCCGCTTCCAAGCACGCCCTCATCGGCCTCACCAAATCGGCCGCCCTCGACTATGCGAAGGCGAGCATCCGGGTGAATGCCGTCCTGCCCGGAAACATCGAGACGCCGATGATGGACCGCTTCACCGGCGGCGACATCCAGAAGGCGATCGACCTTGAACCAGTCGGGCGGCTCGGCAAGCCCGAGGAGATTGCCGAAGCCGTCCTGTGGATGTGCTCGGACCTCGGCGCTTTCGTCACGGGCGCATCGATCTCGGTCGACGGCGGCTGGTCGCTCTGACGCGCGTTACTGAAACCGACGGAGGATGGATCCCATGGACATCAAGCGCAGCGGAAGTCAGCCCTCGGGCGCAGGGCCGTCCGAGTGGTTCACCGGCACGGTGCGGATTGACCCGCTCCACAGCGCGCCGGAACCTGCCCGCGTCGCGATGGCGAGCGTTACCTTCGAGCCGGGCGCGCGGACGGCGTGGCACACGCATCCGCTCGGCCAGACGCTGATCGTCACCTTCGGACGCGGATGGGTTCAGCGCGAGGGCGGCCCCATCGAGGAAATCGCGCCGGGCGACGTCGTCTGGTTCGAGCCGAACGAGAAGCATTGGCACGGGGCCACCGCGACCACGGCGATGGCGCACGTCGCAATTCAAGAACGTCTGGACGGCAAGGCTGTGACATGGATGGAGCAGGTCACCGAAGGAGAATATTCCGGTTCCTGAGCTTGGGCTGCGTGGTCCGCTTTCAGCGATACAACGCCGAGAGCGGACCGGCGGCTTTCCACCCGACCCAGACGTTCAGAGGCCCCCGCGTGCTGGACTGGAACTGGCCGAAAGCGGCCGGGCAGCTTTCAACAGGGACGGCAGAAAGAGCGGATGGACATCTACTAGGCACAGATCCGGGGCTACACGGTCGCAGGCGACCGGGCCGCCATACGCGTCGATGCCTCAGGCGATGGCGGGCGGACCTGGATCCAGGCAACGCTTGAACACGAGCCCGACGCGCCGTTCGCCTAGACCCTCTGGATCGCCGAACTCGAGATGCCGCCTGGGGAGCACGACCCCGTCGTCCAGGCTTGGGACTCGACCGGCCAGACCCAGCCGGCGCTGCCCGACGACGTCTGGAACCACAAGGGCTATCTCTGCATCTGCTGGCACCAGGTACGGGTGCGCGTCACCTGACGGCTCAGACGGACCGTCCCTATCGCAAGGTTGGCGACTCACCAGGTTTCAAGTGGGGGTCTTCTCCATCGGGGCCGCCGAGGGAGACGTGATCGTTCAGGCGTCCGGGATGTTCGAAGACGTGCTCGAAGGCATTCGTGACAGCCTACTCGAAGGCGCCGTCGCCCTCCCCCTGTGCGGCCCCGAGGGCACTGAGCAAAGCCCGGTGCTTTTCGGTATCATCGGACATGTCATCCTCCCGGCCAGCGTGAACGCCGGCTCGGCAAGCCAATCGCCATGAGAGACCCTGGTTGCTGCGCATCGTCAATCCCGGATCCGCCGGGGGATACCGCAGACGCGTTGGATCGCTGCGCGATGACGGCCCGGTCCGCTACCTGATCGGAGAACCGCCGCCGATGCCGAACCGAATCCAAGCGGCCTTCCGCGCCGCTGCCGAGGCCGGCGTCGGCCTGTGGGCGGCCTGTGGGCGGCCTGCAACCGGCTGCGCCGGCCTGGAACGGACAATCCCTTCGTGGTCGGCGTCCACGAACCGATGCGCGCGGAGCTGACGCTGGAGAACCTGCCCGTCACCGGATCGATCCCGCTGGGCCTCGACGGCCTCTATCTCAAGATGGGAGCCAACCCCGCGCGCGCCGCGACACGGGGTCAACTCCAAACCGACGATGCACTAACTTCGAACCTGGGCCACCAAATGGGGGCAGGCCAAGGGCATGCGCAGCAGCAAGGCGCCGATCGCCTTTATGGATGGCATGCATAGAGCTTTACCCGGCCGCCATGTCAGCGGAGCTGGCGAAGTTCTGCACGCATTCGAGGCATGCCTGACATGCCTCAGGATCTTCGATCACCGAGAAGAGCCTTAAAAGCTCCAACTCCTCCGATATGGCCGACACGGTCGGCATGCCTCGGGAGCGGTCTTCGAGAAACACATCCTCGCTGACGCTGAGCGCCTGCGCGACACGCTTCAGGGCCCTCTTGGTGCGGTCTTCATCCATTCTCGCCCCCCTCTCGTGCCGAGAGCGAACCGCCCGCACTTTCCCTGGCCAAGAGAACAATCTTCTTCAGCTCGCAATCCTGTCCCGGTTTGCAAGTCACGATTGCGGCAACGAAACGCAGCTTCTGCACCTCTGTGTGTGGGATGCAATTTATTACCGCTCTCATTCAAAGCTCGCGGCTTTTTTCGGCTTTAAAATGCGGGGTAAGCGGGGTGACTGAATGTTCTCCATAGCTGGAATGGATCCCGCTCTACGCGCGGCTGGACTCATTGGCACCTGGGGCACGAACGCCGCCGCGGGTCGCTCCGTGCTCGATGAGGGGGCGGCTGCTCTACTGGCGGGCAATGCCGCCCTTGCCGGTCAACCCCTTCCCCTCGAAGCGGCCCTCGCACGTACGCATCCGGACGATCGCGAGTGGGTGTTCAAGCACATCCGCCGCGTCCGACAAACCGGCGGCTCGTTCTCAGCCGAGTTCCGGATCCTGACCGAAACGCACGAGGTCCGTTGGGTGCTGAACCGAGGCGCGCTCACGCGCGACGGCACCGGCGCGATGCAGGGTCGCGGCGCCTACATCGACACTACTGACGCTCACAGCAACCCCTTCATTCCAGCTGCTGCGCTCGGTCAGGATGTCGAGGATCCTTTGATCGTAGCCGCCGACTGCTGCATTGAAGCGCATACGGCGCTCGGACAAGGCGAGCACGTGGATCTGCAGCGACTGTCCGAGACATTGCTGTCTGGGATCGGGCGCAGGCTGGCACAGCGGGGATAGGCTGCCTCACGCGCGCTCTAGCAGGTCGAGGACCAACGTCCCGGCCGCCGCGATAACGTTGCCGCGGCCGCGCCTGGGTTACAACGATCGCCCAGGGTGCCGGTTCAGCCGCTACCTCCGGCAGAATGATCTCGGGCACCTCGAACTGTGTCACGGTCTGTGCCGTTGATGGCGCAATGTCCGATCCGATGATCCCGCTGATCTCGGCCGCGGCGTTCGTTGGCATCGGTTGGCTGATCATTCATGCCGGGCGGGAGTACGACGACGCAATCCGGCACACGCTGACTGTCTTCGCGCTGGTGATCGGGCTCTTGGCCTTGATCGGTGTGACAGCGAAGCTGCGATCGTTGATGGGCGTCGGTCGGATGTCGCATCGGATCGAAGCCCGGTCGCAGAACGAGCGCCCCACCCCGGCGCGGCCCGTGCGAAGAAACGGGGACGGGTTGGGTCCGTGACGACTGCCGTGTGTCTCTGGGCGAATAGAGCCAGGCTGCGCATGTCGGCTGGGCGGCACGGTTAAGTCAACGTTGGCATCCCAATGGTCGACATCGATCCGGCCAACGCTATGGTGCTGCGACGTGCGGACGGTGATGGAGCCGGGTCGCGTCACCAACGCGAGCCAGCCTGCTAATGCGCTTCTCAACCGTTCTCGTCTGCCTGTCTGTCAGCGCCATGTTGCCTTGCGCCGCCAACGCTCAGCCGGCTGATACGGCCGCGCCAGATCCGGCTTTGGTGAAGGTCGCACGCGAGACGGTCGCGCAGATGCAAGGTGATCGCGCCGCGACGCTTAGTGCCATGGCTGGCCCCATGGTCGGCATGATGCAGCAGATTGGCATCAAGGAGCCCGACAAGGCGCAGGTGCTGGTCCAGGAAGTCGTGATGCCGACCCTGACTGAACACTACGACGAACTCCTCGGCATCCAGGCCCGTGGCTTCGCTGCGGTACTCGGCAAGGACGACCTTCAGGCGATCGCAGCGTTCTACGCCACCCCCGCCGGCAAGCGCCTCGCAGCCGCCCAGCCGCAACTCGCTCAGATCCAGCTGACCGGCATGCAGCAGTGGATGCAGGGGGTAGCGCCTGAGATGCAAAGTAAGATCGTCAAGGCGGTTCAAGCGCATGGCTGGACGACTGGCAGTCAGCCGAAGCCACGCTGAACATAGTCGGGCCAACATCAGGGGATGATCATCGCGCCTATGATTGCTGGACCTTCGACCCTCGCAGATCTGCGCAAGGCCGGCATCATCACAAGCCATGAGGTCGTGGCCGCTATCGACCTCTACCTGCAAGATCCGGCAGCTGGCCCTTACCGCTTCGCCAGCGGGCATAGCATCGACATAGCAGTCCTCGTGAATGCCACGCCAGCTTTCGGGGCGGTGGACCGGTCGGGG
Source organism: Methylobacterium sp. GC_Met_2 (assembly GCF_026540795.1). Taxonomy (NCBI): domain Bacteria; kingdom Pseudomonadati; phylum Pseudomonadota; class Alphaproteobacteria; order Hyphomicrobiales; family Methylobacteriaceae; genus Methylobacterium; species Methylobacterium sp. GC_Met_2. Next base: position 9,982 of record NZ_JALNUM010000116.1, on the reverse strand, counting down.
CCACAGGAAATGGCGTTTCGGACGGTGCTGGCAGCAGCCGTCATGTCGGCGCATCCGACTTTGCCGTGATCCTCACCCACTCGGCCCTGCCCCGATCTGCGCACGGGGCGGGGCCAGATCTGCGGCAGAGCCAATACGCAACTCGGCTCAGGGCCACGATGCACGCCGCTGGTTATTGAGCCGTCGGCAAGCCAGCGCTGGAGCCGTACCAAGTCGGGATCATTTCTGGTAAGCGCGCTCCGGAAGGCGAGCACCAAGGAAGGCCGAGGATGAGCGAGGAGGACTGCGAGTTCGAGCACTCTCCGCTGTGCGGGCCCGTCACGCGGGATGGCTAAACGGTCGAGGTCGAGATCTATCGTTTCCCGGGCACGCCGGAGTGCTGGTGCATGGGGGTTGTTCACACCTCCGGCTGCATCCGCTGGGACACCACTTTCGCGACCGACGCGGAGGCTCGCACTGCGTTCGACACGATGGTCGACACTGTCGGTATGGCGTCATTCGTCGGCAATCGGCCCAAGGCGCTGAACTGATTGCTGACCCGCCGCACTGAAGAAGCCACCGCGGCGATCCTGAGCAGGGCGGCAATGGCCGCATGCGTGGCAAGCCGGCGGCGCGCGGCAATGACCAGACCGGGGCCGCCGATATCGAACCCATGCCGATCAACCCGGCCACGGTCGACGGCGAGTCGACGGTTGAGCCAGCGCACCCGTGCGAGCGGAAGCGAGAATTGCAGTTAGCCATAAATGAGTAGGGATATTCCGAGGATATACTTTAACCATTCTGATAGGTCACACGTGAACCGCTTGCTTACATGTGGCATATCTATACAACTTATAGGTGAGACGGCCGAGTAGGGGATATATAGTGTCTCATTGCATCTTCGTTCGCGAATATATCGGTCCCGAAGCACGTCCTCCAGTCATGCTGGCTTATGATATCCCCAATCTCGACGATGCCGAGGCGATCGTCCAGAGCATTGCAAAGTCTTATTCAGCCAACGGCATCGATCACAGCAGCGACACTCATTGGTTTTATCATGAAGAACGGCGGCACGAGATCTACACATCGCCGCGCGGAGACCTCTCAACGGTAGCGCACAGATTATGCGCCCACGATATCGAGGAGCACCACTTCAGCCGCCGCGAGCATGTTCCTCCACCCGCTCCACGGCAGGAGCAGAACGGATCCGATTGCCACTTCGGGTAGCCAACCTGAGGCGCCTCGGCCTCGCCGTCCCAGTCGCTGCCGCGCATGTAGACGACCTGCGAGCCAGAAGCGTTCTCCGGCGCGGCTAGGGACGGCTCGTTGTCGGCACCGTCCTCGTCGTCCGCGTCGCCGTTCATGCTGTCGAGCACAGCGATGATGCGGTCGGCCGCGTCGAGGGCGGTTTGCGCTGCCTCCTCCAGGCTGGCCCGTAGCGCGGGGCCAGCCAGCGGCTCCAGGGCCTCGGGAGTCGCCGGTTTCGGACGCGGGGTGAAGGTGAGCACGTCGCCCATGGGGTTGGGTCTCGGCGTGTGATGGGGAATCCCGGCGGGATCCGGCCGGGGCGGTACGCACGGCTACGGGTAAGGGGGCGGGCGCTACAGCGTCGGGGTGCCCCATGCGGCGCCGATCTCGGCCGCGAGCGCTCGATTTTCGAGGCACGAGGCCACCTCCAACTCGCGCTTGGTCAGGGTCGAGAGGCGTTCGTCTCGCTCGGCGTCGTTGCGAGGCGCGCGGGATGCGATTTCGCGGACCACATGGCCCGCGCACTACACGTTCTGATGCCGCCCATCGGCCTGGGCGAGCCCCTGTTGCTCTACCGCGGCACGACCGCTTCTGAGCGGAGCAGGCGGGTCTACGGCTTCTCGTGGTCAACGCGGCGGGAGATCGCTCAGCGGTTCGCGGAGCAGGCCAGCGTAGCCTCGGGCGGCGCCGTGCTGCTGGAGACCTTGGCACCGCCAAGTACCGTGCATCTCAATCGCGAGGACGAAGGCTACTACGGCGGGGGGGAAGTGGTGGTGGATCCTTACAAGCTGGCTGCGGTGCGCGTAGTTGAGCGGCTTCCACCTGCGGGCGCACCATGACTGCCGATCCGTCGTGAGGCGTCACATAAAAAGCGACCCCATTTTTTATTCGGAAATAGGGGCCCCCCTGGGTTAGCGGCCCCATTTTCGGTACCCCTGAAAGACCCCTTTTCCGGGGCGATCGGGACCGATCAAGGCACGATGGCGGGCAAGGCCGACGGGAACGGCCGGACGGCGAAGCATGGCGGCGGCGGCTGAGCCGCGGACCGGCCGCGGCCGCCGTAGCTGGCCTGCCGCTTGCGACGTGCCGATCTCCTCCCAAGGACTCACTCAGCCCCGCCGGCTCAGCCGCGCGGGGATTTTTCGTTTCGTTTCAGGCCTCATCCGAACGGGTGACGCGACTCAGTTCTGCGGTGGAATATCCAGGGCCCTTCGAAGCCCCAATGCCCACTTCGCCCGCCCGGTTCGCCGCGGCGGGCTTGTTCCATGCTCCCATCGCGCGGTCGTGACGTGCGAACCAATCCACTTGAGCTATGACGACCCGGTTAGGTTTCCCCCCAAAGCTAACAAACCAAACTTCGCCCGCCCGGTCCCGCCGTGGCGGGCTTTTTCGTTAATCCGCGGCTTGCATCATGTCGTCGGATCCGGGCGTATCGCCCCTTACGGCCCGGATCTGGCGAAGCCCGCCCGGTTCGCCGCGGCGGGCTTTTTGTCGCTCCATCCAGAGCTTCCAGGGTGATTGCATCAAGCGATATCCCACTTATATTAATGCCAGCAGTTTATAAATAGTGAAATTTATGCACCTTCAAATTGTGTTTGCCCTCGCTGTACTCGCGGGCTTCGTTGAATTTGCCTGCTTGTGTCACGAGGCTCCTGAAGCAACCGACGATTGATTGTCACAGCACGAGCAATTCATCTTCAACCTGCTCATTGCTACGTGATGGGCTTTTTCGGGTCCAGCATCCCGGTGCGGGACCGCGTACCTGCTGTTCTGGCACGGCCGACTGACCAGCCGCTTGCATCGTGCTTCTCCAGCCACGTTGCGTATCGGCTCTCCCGCAGACGCTCCCCCGCCCAGTGAACAGACAGTGACGAGGTTGAGCGTCAATTGTCCCCGAGCGCAGACGAGGAAGGCCCGTACCGCTCTTCAAGCTCGGCACGGCCCAGGTCGGTGATCTCGTACTCTACGCTGCTGACCGGCGGATCCGATCGGCCAGTGGCTGCGACCAGCCCGAGGGTCTCCAGCCGTCGCATGTAGACGGAGACTTGGTAGAAGCGCGGCCCCAGCGTCGAGAGGGATCGCAGGCGGGAGCGGCTGTTGGGCGCGAGTTTGTGCATCGTAGCCGTCAGCAGTAACATAGCCCGATTGGCGTGCTTGTCGCGGGCGGATATTTCGCCGGCCTCACCCGTTATACTTATCCGCGCGATGGTCAGTCCCGCCGCTGGCGGACAAGGATCATCCTCATGACAATTCTGATGGCCGTCGCGCTGGCGATCGCTCTGTTCGGCGTTGCGCTGACCGCCGCAGCCTACCGCTTCGCACCAGTGTCGAGACACATAGCAAGCGGGGATATCGCCCTCGTAGGTGGGATCAGCACTGCCGCGTTGGGTAGTCTCGGGGCCCTCCTGCAGGTGTTTACAGCCTGATCTGCAGGTTCGATGAACCTCCGCCAGCCCGTGATCATATCGGATGGCGGGGCCGTCAGGCCGGAAGGATGTGCAGGATCACGCCCAGCATCCCTATGCCGATCAGCCCCAAGGCAATGTACATCCGCATCCGGCTATGACCGGTCAATTCTAGGCGGACTTCTTCCAGGTAGTCAGACCAATCGACCACGGGTCCCCATCGAGTTGCACAGGCTGAAGGGCGTGTCCCCTATGCCCGTGCTGCGACGATGAGATGACCTTGGCCGTGCAGGGACAGCTACAAAGGGGACGGCAGGCGACACGCTATCCAAGCTTTGGTATACGCCCCTCATCACGACCAGTTGTGCATGAGGAAAAAGAGCATGAAACAGCCAGATCATAAGCCCAAAAACGATGATCATTCGGAAATCCTGAAGCGGGAGGCCGATGATATCACAGGAAAAATCGACGAAAAATTTGATAAGCTGGCTAAGAAGCTTCGAGAGAAAGCCGAAAAGGCAAAAGAGAAGTTGAACGACACGAAGAAGGACGCCAACCGGGCCGTTCTTTTACGGCGCTTCGAGTTGTACTCCGACGCCGCGAACCACCTGGAGGAGTTCTCAGCCCCCAGGCGGGAGGGGAACGATAAGAGCAGCGACTGATCCCCCTTCCACCAAGGGTTTAAGGCACACCGGCCTTCCGCTCCCAAGCCGCCTCACTACAATCGGCGCGTCCCCCGAGGGCACCCATAGGCCCGGTTCGTATATCGCCCCTCAGCGTGGATCGCGCCGGTGGGCTCTGATTGCAGCCGACTTTAGATCGTCTGCTCAGGGCGCCGTTCCGTTCTAAACCCAAATCAGGCAACCCCGCTTCTGGCCGCATGGCCTGCCGGCGGCACCTGCCGTAGCTCGGCGGGATGTCAGCCAGCCCCGCCCCCACCCTGATCCCGAACCCCGTTGCGATCTGGCACGGCGCCATCGAGGGCCTGTCTCCGGATGCCTCGCCCTGCCGGTATCTTACCCGGGCCCGCTGGGCACCGATGCGGGAAGCCGCCATCGACTTCTGCGACCGGCTGGGCGCCGAGGCGCATTCGCACGGCTGGACAGCAGCCGAGTTGTTCGCCGTCCACCCGGAGCACGGGACGCTGCGAGTCGAGTTCTGCGGCGCGCTGATGATCTCCGGAAGCAAGGCCGTGGCTGTGGAGCCAACTCGGATCGTGTTCGATCGGGGCTCGGGCTACCGGACGAAGCCAGGTGAGGTCTGGAGCATTCCGGTCTGGGACTTCGCAACGCGCGCTCGCTGACGCTCAGCCGCCCTGCAGGCTTTCGGCGAAGTCGTCCGGGATCTCGCCCCACTGGCCGAGAATCGTCACACCCTCCAACTCGCCGGTCTCGTCGTCGGCCACCACCTTCAGCGCCGCCGCGCCCGGCACCCGGTTGGCAAGGTTCTCGGCCTTCTTCAGCGCACCGCTCTCAGACTGCGCCTGTTCCTGGCGGGCGGGGCGAAGACGCTTCCGATGGATTTCGAACGGCTGCACGATGTAGGTGGTCTTCAGGGCCACGCTGGGCCTCCCGGCGTCCGTCAAGCTGATCAGCCTACTACGCGTACCTCGGTGAAGGCGCGCAACAAGACCCGGCGACCCTTGATGTCGCGCACGTCCACGAACCAGTCCGTTCAATCCAGGCGGTTACCCTCGGTCATCAACGCCAGGGCCACCTTGTCGCCGTGTGCTCGGACTGCCGCTCTGCTCGGCATCCAGCGGCCGTTTGCGTCGAGTTCTGCGCCGCCGATCCCGACGCAGCGGAAGCGGTAAAGCCGCGCCAAACTTGCCCTTTCGGCTCTGACCTCACACTCGTCCACGCCCTTCGGCGGCGGCCAGCAGATCACGGTTGAACCACGCTCACCAACGGTGTTTGTTCTGTTTCTGTTCTATTGGGAAATCGAGCCGATGTACCCCCAGACGCAGCAGACGCCTGTGGACGCGCGTCGGACGGAGGTCGAGGCGGTCGCAGCCGCCTACAGAAGCCTGCACCGAGGAGATGATCAAGCAGCCCTGCTCGCGGTGATCGCCGACGCCCTGGCGATCTCGACGCGGCGGGACGACAGATTGAGGCACAGGCCTGGCAAGTCTCCCGCGGCTACACCCATGCCGCCTTCGCCGGGCACTGAACCTCGTGTCCGGCCTCCGCATCGACGAGCCACTCATCGGCAGCCCCGATGCCGTCCGCGTGCCGGTGATCGGACGGGCCCTGTGCGCGGGTTTCCCCTCGCCAACTGACGACTTGATGGAGGGGGCCCTCGAACTGCCGCGCTGGCTCGTGCCCAACCCGCCCGCCACCTTCCTGTGGCGCATCGCAGGATCCTCCATGGAGGGCGCCGGTATCTACGACCGCGACTTCGCCTGCGTCGATCGCAGCCTCAAACCCTCCCATGGCAGCATCGTCGTGGCGGCGATCGACGGGCAGATGTCGTGCAAGCGCCTCTTGATCGAGGGCAACCTCACTCGGTTAGCCTTCTGTAATCGGACCTGCCGGCCTTCGCGGTCGAGGAACTCGGCGAGGGCGTGATCTGGGGCGTGGTCCGCTTCTCGATCCGCTGGCACGTCGCCCGCGGGCGGATGTCGTGAGCACGCCAGAGGCCCGCCGGCGCGACCGGATCGGCGGCGGCCAGGCGGTGGCGCTGATCGACGGCAACAGCTTCTACTGCTCGTGCGAGCGCGTGTTCGACCCGAAGCTCGCCACCGTGCCGGTGATCGTGCTCTCGAACAACGACGGCTGCGCCATCGCCCGCACCAGCGAGGCCAAGGCGCTCGGCATCCGGATGGGCGACCCGTACTTCAAGATCCGCGATCTGTGCCGGGCGCAGGGCGTGCGCGTGTTCTCGTCGAACTACACGCTCTACGGCGACATGTCGGGGCGCACCAACGCGGTCTACCGCCAGTTCAGCCCGCAGGTTGAGATCTACTCCATCGACGAGAGTTTCCTGAACCTGACCGACGTGGCGCCGGGCCTGCGGGTAGAGCTCGCCCGGGACCTGCGCGCCACCGTGCTGGCCTGGACCGGCATCCCGACCTGCGTCGGCATCGGCCCGACCAAGACGCTGGCCAAGCTCGCCAACCACATCGCCAAGACGGTGCCCGAGCTCGGCGGCGTATGCGACCTGACCGACCCGGACGCCTACGCGCACTGGCTGTGCCGGATCGCGGTGGCCGAGGTCTGGGGCATCGGCCGGGCATCGCTGGCGAAGCTGGAGGCGATGGGCGTCGAGAGCGTGGCGGACCTGCGCGACCTCGACCCGCGGCCGGTGCGCAAGGGGCTGACCGTGGTGGGCGAGCGGATCATCCACGAGTTGCGCGGGCTTGCCTGCCTGCCCCTGGAGCTGGTGCCGGCTCGGCGCAAGGGCTGCGCGGTGACCCGCTCGTTCTCCGGCCGGATCGAGGACCGCGCCACGCTGGAGGAGGCGGTGGCCGCCCACGCGACGCGGCTCGGCGAGAAGCTGCGGCGGGAGGGGCTGGGCACCGACCACGTCACGATCTTCTACCACACCAGCGAACACGACCGGGACGCGCCGATGCGCTCGGTCTCGACAACGGTAAGCCTGCCGGAGCACAGCTCGGACCCGCTGGCGCTGATCAAGGCGGCGCGGCACGGGGTAGCCAAGACGTGGCACGAGCCGGGCGAGCGACCGTGGCGGTATTCGAAGGCCGGGATCGTCACAAACGACCTTGTGCCGTTGTCGCACAGCCCGCGGGCGTTGATCGGAGCGCTGGACCGGGCGCGGTCCGAGCCGCCGATGGCGGCGATGGACGCGTGCAACGCGCGCTGGGGCCGGGGCGCGGTGGTGCCGGCACGGGCTGGGCTGGTGAAACGGCGGAAGTGGAACACGAAGTTCGAGATGCGCACCCCGCGCTACACAACGCAGGTCGGAGATCTGCCGGTGGCGCACGCGTGACGGCCGCGCTGTGGAACTTCGCTAAGTCCGCTTGGGGTGGATTTTGGAATGGCAGCAAACGGGAATAAATCTAGAATAACTGCCTGACCAATCGCTATTTGAGCACTTCAAGTAGTTCCGTTCGCCCTGGTTCTGTCAGGCGATAGCATACTAATCCCCGTGGAAGCATCGTCTGGATAGTTCCGTCCGTCAACCATCCCACGTTCGTCAATTCACCCCAAAGACGATCATTTGCAGAGCCCCGGCTAGTCATCAGGTTTGCGTCGGCAGTACGACATCCATGGTACAGCACAGACAGGTCACCGGCGGTTAATCCATATCGCGATTGACCTCCAGGCTTCGTTCGCTCTTGAATTTGATGGCGCGCCACCGACCATGCAGCTTGCATGAATGCTTTTGCCAAGTCGGCCGCCCTTTCAAGCTCAGCTTTGATGTAGACCGTTCGATTGTGTGAAATGATTCGCGGGGGGGGGCTTAACAATTTATTGCGAGTGCGATCTTGCACAATTGAAATATTTTCTGGACGCAATGCAGAATTGCGACACATTGATTACTAGCTAGAATGATTGCAGATTTAGAACTATATCCATCAATCGAGAACCGCACCTCACGCATCCCCTCTGCGATCCTGACGTGGATCGTTCTGCCAGCGCGGATATACGCTACTGAGGACCCGTCAACCTCGACAGCGCACCGTCGAAGAAGGTCGCGCCGAGCTACCGCACGTTTCACAATTCAGTCTGCCATTGAGCGCTCTATGTGGCCTCGACCAGACCTCGGCTCTCGGCCAGCCGGAGCAACTCGGCGTCGGTGAATGTGAAGCAGCCGATCTGCCAACGCTCCAGTTCGTCGCCGATCGGCACCACAGCGATGCCGGCGGCCCGCAGCGCGTCGACGGCATCAAGGACGGGATCGCTGTCGACCGAGTTCATCCCTGCACCGGGAAGCCCATGACGATGGCGGTCTTCACCATCGTACGACGCAGGCCCGGCGTGGTGGCCTCCTCGGCCAGCCGCTTCTTGGCCCGCGGGTGCATCTCGATCGCCTAGGCCACGTCGACGGTGTGGCCGGACTTGAAGACGAACGGCTCGGCGTTCTCGTCCTTCAGGTAGGCGACCGTCGCCGCTTCAATTTCGTCGTCTGTCACCTCGGATTTCCAGCGGAGGTCGCCGACGCTGGGGATCTCTTTGGCCATGCCGGTGGAGTAGCGCGGGGCTGAGGGTAGGTCGATGGAGTCATGTGACTGCGCAACAAAAAGCCCGGCCATTCGGCCGGGCGAGTTGGGTCCCTTTGCACGGGGACATCGAGATCAGGAAGCTTTGGGAACAACCGGTCTCGAACTGGGAAACTAGAAGTCGCGCTGGACGCGGAAGCGGACCTGCGAGACCGAGTCCTGCGTGGCCGTACGGACCGCGAAGGTGCCGTTGTTGATGCCGGCGATGTTGGCGTAGGCGGTCGGGCTCTTGTCGAGATCGATCGCCCGGCCGTTCTTCAGGCCGATCTGGGTGTAGAACGCCTCGACGCCGATATCGAGATCCTTGACCGGCGACCAGATGATGCTGCCACCCGCCACGAACTGGTAGGTGTCGCGCAGCGCTTGGCTCAGGTTGTAGAACCGGGTGCCGGGCGTGCCGACGGCGTTCGAGCTGAACGGATTGCTGCCGGCCAGACCACTCACGAGGCTGTAGATCTGACCCTGAGCGTAGCGGGCGCTCTGTGAGAAGCTCTGCTCGCCGTAGGAGCCGAAGAAGGCCGAGCGCCATTCCGGCGTCCAGTAGTGCAGGTACGACGCGACCGCCGTGAAGCTGGTCGAGGTCTGCAGCTGGCCGGTGAACGGGTTGATGGTTGCGTCCGAGAAGTACTGGGCGAACTTCTGACCCTGGATGGTCGTGGTGCTCTGGGTGTACGAGCCGGTGTACTGAGAGTAGCCGGTGTAGAGCTGCGCGCCGTCGCCGTAGGCACCCTGCAGGTACAGGGCGTCGCCCGGGGCGATGAACGGCGCGTTGATCTTCAGGCCGCCCTGAATGGCCCAGCCCTGGACGTTGCTCGTATGGGCCGGGACGACGGTCGGACCGGTGCCGGTGCTGGCGGCGGTGGAGAGGTTGCCGACGTTCAGCTCGTGGGTGGCGGCCGAGAGCTGAGCCGAGCCCCAGGCCTGATCGAGGCGCACGACGCCGACGAAGTCGGGCAGACGCTCACGCTCGATGCTGTCGACGTTGCCATACCGGCCCGGGCCGACGAAGATCGGGGTCGGCTGGTTGGTCACGCCGAAGTTCTGCACGCTACCGGTGTTGAGGGTGGCGGAGATGTTGAACGGCGAGAAGATCGGGGTGCGGCGGAAGACCGGGTCTTCGATCGAGATCGTCGCCGACAGGCCGTTGCCGACCGTGGCGGTGTAG
>NZ_JALNUM010000115.1:0-18561 GCF_026540795.1 Methylobacterium sp. GC_Met_2 | reverse complement strand
GGCAAGCCAACGCTTCATCCGCTTAGCTCTTTGTTATGTCACAGGTTTCTGTCGCAAAACCGGTGGCCACTTTTGCGAAACCTGCTTAGCGGCAGGCGATCCCCACCACCGCCTGCGCGAACGCCCCCGGCCCACCGTCCGGGGGCGTCTTCGCGTCGGCGATGCCCTGGCCCGCGAGGAAGGCGGTGATCGCCCCGCCCGGTACCAGCGGCAGGCGCGTGGGAGGCACGATCCCGGCAACCCGGCGTGGCGCCGCCGGATAACGGGCGATGAGCCCGACGAGCCGTCCGGACCGGTCGAGCACAGGCGCACCGGCCGAGCCCGGCTGAAGGGCCGCGACGACATCGCCCGCGAAGGCGCTTCCGGGGGCGGCCACGAGTCCGTCCGAGCTCGGCGCGAGGGCGATCAGGTTATCCTCCGCGCCGACCGGCTCCGTCCGTCCTGCGGGTCGGATTGGGGCGGGGGCCCCGGGCGCATCGAGAAGCGCGAGGCCGGAGGGATCGGCGGCGAGCTTGCGGGCCGGCGCCGCGCCGATGCGGGGCGCCGCGCAGCCCTCCAGCACCGCGGAGGCCGTGAGCACCCGGCCCGGCGCCACCGTGAGACCGGCGCCCGCGACGGCAAGATCCTGCGCAACGACCGCGCTGGTCTCGGGGCGGGCCGGGGCCGATGGGATCGCGGCGACCGGGGCCGGTGCGGCGGCTTCCGGGAACGGCACGAACGCATTTGCCACCGCGATCACCAAACGATCGACCTCCGGCGCCAGGGCTTTGTCGTAGCCGAACAGGAAGCCGCGCACGCCCGCCGGCCCGGCGGCGTAGCGGATGTAGGACAGGCCGGCCCCGGTCTCGGCGGTCACCACCACGACGTCGGGCCGCTTCAGCCTGTAGGTCACCTTGCGGTTCGGCAGCGGCGTGGTCGCCTTCTCGAACAGGGTGTCGAGGGTCTCGGTCTCCAGCGGGTAGGCGCGGGTCTCCAGAGTGACGCGCCCGTCCGGGCTCTGCCAGCGGGTGCCGGAGGCCAGGGCGGTGCGCTTCGACAGCAGGCGCTCCGGCACCCCCATCACCGCAGAGCTGCCGGGATCCGGGGCGATCCGGAAGCGCGCCGCGGTCCGGGCCGCCGCCCCCGCTCCCAGCAGGGCCGCCCGGCCGCGCGGATCCAGGGGATCAACGCCATGGGTGCGGGCGCGATAGGCGTTGAGCGCCTCGAAGGTCCGGCGCCCGAACGTGCCCGACACCACGGCGTTGAAGTCGCCGGTCCAGACGAGGGCGTCCTGGATCGCCTTCCGTTCCGGCTCGGGCAGCGCCTCGAACGCGGCCTTCGCGCCCTCGAAGGCGGGATCGGCCGGCGCCGCAGCCGCGGGCGCCGCGCGGGACGGTCGCGGCTGATCCTGCGCGGCGGCGGGTCCGGCTGCGAGCAGAAGTGCCAGCAGAGCCGCAGCTTGCCGGCGGTCTGCCCCCGGCAAACGACCCCACCACGACGCACCCGAGGCCATGACCGCCCTCCCCGATCGGAATCACCCGGATCCTGGCAGAGGCGTCCGGGGCGGACCAGATCGAATCCTTGGGTTACGGCACCAGACCGCGGTGCGCCCGCCGCCGGGATGCGCTACAGGCGGATGTCCGGCCCGCGGCGGCATCCGGACAGCCCGATCGGCCCTCCGGCCACGCGATGCCGCCACGGTTCGACGCGGAGCCCGGCATGACCGATGCGAGCAACACCTTCAAGAAGGCGCCCAAGCGCAAGCCCGCCAAGGGCAAGAGCGTCAGCGTCTCCCCCGAAATGCGGAAGGCCTATGCCGACCTGATCCGCGAGCGCGCGGAGAAGCAGGAGGTCTACGGCCGCCACCTGCCGCAGGACGAATCGCGGCGGCGTTGAGCGCTGCAAATCCGGGACTTGGAGCCGGTTCGACCTGGAACCCGGGTTTCCAAAGGGCATGCCCTTTGGCGGGTTCTTGGGGCGGAGCCCTGAGATCTTGACCAGGGCTCTGCCCTGGACCCGCGAAAGGTCTCGACCTTTCGGAACCGGGACTTGAGCCCGGCGCGGGATGCGGGCCCCGGCCCTATCCGAAGCCGTAGAGCCGGCGCGGATTGTCGACGAAGACCTGTTTGCGCCGGCCCTCGTCCGGCACCCAATCGGCCATCAGGTCGAGGAGCGTCGTGGTCCGCGGCGGCCCATCCCAGGCCGCGACGTGCGGCCAGTCCGAGCCCCAGAGGCAGCGTTCCGGGGCGGCCTCATTGAGGGCGCGGGCGAAGGGGATCGTGTCGGCGTAGGGCGGCCCGGTGATGGAATCGCGGAAGGCGCCCGAGAGTTTCACCCAGTTGCCGTCGGCGACGAGGCCGAGCAGCGCCTGGAAGCCCGGATGGTCCACGCCGGCCGAGGTCGGCATGTGCCCCATATGGTCGAAGACCAGCGGCACCGGCAGCTGCGACAGGCGACCGGCGATCGGCGGCAGATCCCGGGCATCGAGCAGGAACTGGAGATGCCAGCCCATCTCCCGGGCAAGCGCCCCGTAGGACCCGACCGCGTCGAGCCCGACCCCGCCGCCGAACAGTACGTTCAGCCGCAGGCCGACCACGCCGGCTTCCTTCAGGGCGGCGAGGTCCGCGTCGGGCAGGCCGAGCGGGATCACCGCGATGCCGCGCAGGCGCTGCCGGTTGGCGCGCAGCGTCTCGACCATCAGCCGGTTGTCGGTGCCGTGGACGCTGACCTGAACCAGCACGCCGTTGGCCATGCCGGTCCCATCGAGCATCGCGAGATAGGCCTCTGCCGGGGCCGCCGGAGGCGTGTAGCTGCGGTCGGGCACCAGCGGATAGGCGGGTGGCAGGCCGATGACGTGGGCGTGGGTGTCGACCGCGCCCGCCGGCACGGCGTAGCGGGTCGGTCCGCCCGGATGCGGGTCCGGGGCGGGGCAGTCTCGGATCTCGGGCATGATCAGATATCCGCGTGCAGGACCTTGCCGCGCGTCTCGGGCAGCGCGAAGGCCGCCACGAAGAACACCCCGTAGGCGACCGCCGCGAAGATCGCGATCGCCGAGGCGAGGCCGACGCGCTCGGAGATGTAACCCACGAGCGCCGGGAACAGGGCGCCGATGCCCCGGCCGAAATTGTAGCAGAACCCCTGCCCCGAGCCGCGCAGGCGGGTTGGGTACAGTTCCGTCAGGAAGGCGCCCATGCCGGAGAAATAGCCCGAGGCGAAGAAGCCGAGCGGGAAGCCCAGCACCCAGAGCACGCCGTTCGAGAGCGGGATCTGCGTGTAGGCCACCACCACCGCGATGGCGCCGAGCGAGAAGATCAGGAACAGCGGCCGCCGGCCCAGGCGGTCGGCGAGCCACGCGCCGACGAGATAGCCGGCGAACGAGCCGATGATCAGCGCCGAGAGGTAGCCGGTGGAGGAGACGATCGACAGGTGGCGCTCGGTGGTGAGGAAGCGCGGCACCCAGGTGGTGATCGCGTAATAGCCGCCCTGACAGCCCGCCGCCGCCATCGAGGCAAGCAGCGTCGTCTTCAGGATCGGGCCGGAAAAGATCTCCCAGATCTGCGGCCGGTCGCCGGCCGCTGCGGCCCTGGCCCGGGTCTCGGCGGCGACCTTCGGCTCCTCGACATAGCGGCGCAGGTAGAAGATCAGCAGAGCCGGCAGGGCGCCGACCGCGAACATCCAGCGCCACGCGGTCTCGGGCGGCAAGAGCGAGAACAGCACCGCCTGCGACAGCACCGCGAGCCCCCAGCCGATCGCCCAGCCCGACTGCACCGAGCCCACCGCCCGGCCGCGATACTCGGCCCGGATCGTCTCGCCGATCAGCACGGCGCCGGCCGCCCACTCGCCGCCGAAGCCGAGGCCGAGGATCGCCCGGGCGACGAGCAACTGCTCGAAACTCTGCACGAAGGCGCAGAGCAGCGAGAAGACCGAGAACCACAGGATCGTGATCTGGAGGGTGAGCACCCGGCCGATCCGGTCGGCGACGAATCCCGCGAGCCAGCCGCCGAGCGCCGAAGCCAGCAGCGTCACCGTGGCGGCCAGCCCGGCCGTGCCGGAATCCACGTGCCACAGGCTCATGATCGTCCCGATCACCAGCGGGTAGATCATGAAATCCATGCCGTCGAGACACCAGCCGGCGGCGCACGCCCAGAAGGTGTGCCGCTCCGGCGGCGTCATCGAGCGGTAAAAAGCGGTGAGGCTGGCGTCGCGGATCTCGACCGCCTCGACGCGTCCATCGCCCTGCCCGGTGGCCGTACTCATGCACCCTCCCCTGCCGTCCGATACCAGTATCGGCGTGCCAGGCGGCGCTGTCCAACGCCGCGGAGGGGCAGGCAAGGAAAAGGCCGCCCGAAGGCGGCCTTTCCTGACATTCGCGCTGTCGCCATGCGGCTCAGTAGCAGCGCTCGACCAGCACCCGGCGGTAGCCGTAGGGGGTCCAGCGCACCCGCGGGACCGTGTAGCAGCCGCCGCCGTAGCCGTAGTCGCCGCCATAGCCGTAGCCGACCGGGGCGTAGCCGCCGCCGTAGCCGTAACCCGGGTAGCCGTAGCCACCGTAACCGCCGTAGAGGCCGCCGGCCGCCAGGCCGAGGCCGACGCCGAGACCCAGGCCGCCAAGGCCGTAGCCGTAGCCGCCGCGATAGCCATAGCCACGACCATAGAAGCCACGGCCGTAGCCGCCGCCGTAGCCGCCGCGATAGCCGAACCCGCCGCCACGGAATCCGGCGCCCCGGAAGCCGCCGCCGAACCCACCGCCGCGGAAGCCGCCGAAGCCACCCCCGTGGAAGCCGCCGCCGAACCCGCCGCCATGGAACCCGCCGCCGCCGAAGCCGCGCGCATCTGCGCTGGCAGGTGCGAACGCCAGAGCGCCCGCCGCCAGCAGGGTTGAGCAGAGCACTGCACCCTTCATCATGTCATCTCCGTCGAAAACCGCCCTCTAGCCGTAGAAACGTCGGACTGTACGAAACGGTTCAGGTGAGGACCGCGACGTGCCGCCGCTGTTCGGTCGGCACGGCGACGCCGGGTCGGCAAGCCCCGGGACGGCTTCGGACTCGAAAATCGCCGCTTTCAGGGGCGACAGCCGCCGCCATCGCTTCTCCGAGCAGCATGGAACGCGTCATGACGCTACGCCCGGCTCACGCCCTGTTGATCGCGCTCGTCGCGCTGACCCTGCCGCCGCGCGCCCTGGCCGCGCCCGCGGCCTCCGAGCCCTGCCGGGCGGTGGAGACCCAGGGCGAGACCTTCACGGTCTGCACGATCGACCTGCGGCGGCAGCGGCTGAGGCTGTTCTGGCTGCAGGCGGACGGGCGGCCCTACGGATCGCTCGGCACCCTCGCCGAGGCGCAGGGGCGGCACCTCGACTTCGCGATGAATGCCGGCATGTACGACAAGGATCAGGCGCCGGTGGGCCTCTACGTCGAGGGCGGGCGCGAGATGAAGCACGTCTCCACTGCGGACGGGCCGGGCAACTTCCACCTCAAGCCGAACGGCGTGTTCTGGGTGAAGGGCGAGCGGGCGGGGGTGCTCGATACGCCCCATTACCTCCGGGCGAAGATCCGCCCGGACTATGCGACGCAATCCGGGCCCATGCTGGTGATCGACGGCCAGATCCACCCAAAAATCTCCGCCGACGGGCCGAGCCAGAAGATCCGCAACGGCGTCGGCGTGGCCGAGGACGGGCACGTGGCGATCTTCGCGATCTCCGAGCGCCCGGTGACCTTCGGAGCCTTCGCGCGGCTGTTCAAGGACGACCTCGGCTGCCGCAACGCCCTGTTCCTCGACGGCTCGGTGTCGAGCCTCCACGCACCCAATCTCGGCCGCACCGACATCAGCCGGCCGCTCGGGCCGCTGATCGGGGCGGCGCCGCGGTAGAGCCGTGCCCGATCGCATTGCAATCGAACGCGGCTAGGAGCCTTCGTTTCGGCGCGCGCTCCTGCGCCGAACCGATGTCCAGGTCGGCGGAGGGCGCTCGAGGACCTGATCCGATCGTCTCGGCGCGTGTTCAGCCGACGGCGCGGGCCGCCTCACGGACCTGACGCGTCGCGGCATCGACCTGCTCGCTCGCCCGCGCGATGGCTTCCATACCGTCCGCGATCGTCGCCACCCCGTGCGCCGCCGTGTGCATGCTGCCCGACATCTCCCGGGTCACGGCGGACTGCTCCTCGACCGCCGCGGCGATCGCGGCCGAGATCTCATCCAGGGCCCGGATCGTGCTCTGGATCGTATCAATCGCCCCCACCGCCTCGCGCGTGGCCGCCTGCGTGGCCGTGATCTGGCTCCGGATCTGGTCGGTGGCCTTCGCGGTCTGCTCGGCCAGCGCCTTCACCTCGGAGGCCACGACCGCGAAGCCCTTGCCCGCCGCGCCGGCACGGGCGGCCTCGATCGTGGCATTGAGGGCCAGGAGGTTGGTCTGCGAGGCGATCCCCTGGATCATCGTCACGACCGCGCCGATCTGCGCCGCCTGCCCACTCAAGCCCTCGACGATGCCGCCTGTGTGCTGCGCCTGCAAGACCGCCTCGCCGGCCATGCGTGCCGCGTGGCTGACCTGCTGACTGATCTCGCCGACCGAGGCCGACAACTCCTCCGCGCCTGAGGCGACGCTCTGGATATCGTTGGAGACCTGCCCGACCGTGCCGACCGCCTCGGCCGTCTGCCGCGTCACACGCTCGACCGCCGTGCCGATCGCATCCAGATCGGTGCTGATCGTCTGCTGGACCGCGACGCGGCGCTGGCGCTCGCGCACCTGCGCGGTGATATCGGTCGCGAACTTCACGACCTTGACGACTCGCCCGCCCGCGTCCGTGATCGGGTTGTAGGTTGCCTGGATGAACACCGTGCGTCCGCCTTTGGCGAGCCGCTGGAACTCTGCCGACTTGAATTTCCCCTGTGCCAGGGACGCCCAGAAACGCTGGTAGCCTTCGCTCGACCGTTCCGCCGCGTCCACGAACAGGCTGTGGTGGCGCCCCTTCACCTCATCGAACGAATAACCCATCGCCGCGAGGAAATTGGGGTTGGCATCGAGGATGGTGCCCTCCGGCGTGAACGAGATCACCGCCTGCGAGCGGTGCAGGGCCGAGATCTGTCCGTCCAGGTCGAGGCTGTGGGCCTTTTGCGTGGTGATGTCGGTTGCGATCTTGACGATCTTCGACACGCGCCCCGACCGGTTTCGAACGGGGTTGTAGCTCGCCTGGATCCAGATCTCCCGGCCGCCTTTGGCAATGCGCTTGAATTCGGCGGCGCGATAAGTCCCGCATCGCAGGGCATCCCAGAAGGCGCGGTATTCTGTGCTGTCTCGGTGAGCCGGTTCCACGAACAGGCTGTGATTTTGACCTTGGATTTCCGCCAGCGTGTAGCTCACTGCGGACAGGAAATTGCGGTTTGCGGTGAGGATCGTTCCGTCTGGCCGAAACTCTATGATCGCTTGCGACAGTCCGATCGCATCCAGGGTTGCATGCGCCGTTTGGTCGCGCAGTCCGATCATGGCGTGTCTTTCGTTTCGGCCCTCTTTCTTCGACACTCAGCCAGAATGCATAATAATCTGCTCAATCCGCGGCATCAAAAATCGGTGACAAAGCTTCCGTCGATCAAAAATACATAAAGATGTATGCTACTTTACTGATGCAACTCCTGATACGTGGATTCCCGGGACGGGTCGCCGCCCATACGGGGTGCCGTCGTCTCGTCGGATCGCTGTCCGGAGGTCCTGACGATCGTCAGCGCGTCTGTCCCGGGTCGACATAGCCCCCGCGTAGGGTCGAGCGCACTGGGTTTCGCTGTGGATGCGCTCGCCGGACGGTGAGCCGGTCCGGCGAGACCCGCGCGTCGACTCACCACGCGGGCGTCGCGTCACCGCTGGCCGAACGCCGTGTCCGTGAACAGATCCTTGTATTCCCGCGGCTGCGAGCGCCAGTACTGCTTGGGGGCCCGAACCCGGGCGCCCAGCTCGGCCGCCGCGTGCCAGGGCCAGCGCGGATCGTAGAGCATCGCCCGGGCGAGCGAGATCGCGTCCGCCCGTCCCTCCTGCAGGATCGTCTCGGCCTGTTGGGCTTCGGTGATCAGCCCGACCGCGATGGTGGTCAGCCCGGTCTCGGCCTTGATCCGCTCGGCATAGGGCACCTGATAGCCCGGCCCGAGCTTGATCGCCTGTTTGGGCGAGACGCCCCCCGTGGAGACGTGGAGCGCCGGTGAGCCCGCACGCTTAAGGGCCTTGGCCAGCTCCACGGTCTCGTCGATGTCCCAGCCATCCTCGACCCAGTCGGTGGCCGAGACGCGCAGCCAGACAGGGCTCCCCGCGGGGACGACGTCGCGCACCGCGTCGTAGATCTCCAGCGGGAAGCGCATCCGGTTTTCCAGGCTGCCGCCGTACTGGTCGGTGCGCTTGTTGGCGATCGGCGACAGGAACTGGTGCAGCAGGTAGCCGTGGGCGCCGTGCAACTCCACGGCCTCGATGCCCAGCCGTACGGCGCGCTTGGCGGTGGCCACGAACTGGTCGCGGACCCGCTTCAGGTCGGTGGCGTCCAGGGCATGGGGCGGCACCTCGCCCTCCCCGTGCGCCACCGCCGAGGGCGCCTCGGTGCGCCAGCCATAGGCCTGTTCCGGCGGGATCTGCTGGCCGCCGTTCCAGGGGGCCGCGCTCGACGCCTTCCGGCCCGCATGGGCGATCTGGATGCAGACCGGGATCGGCGCATATTCGCGGATCGCATCGAGCACGCGCCCGAGCGCGCGCTCGCAAACGTCGCTGTAAAGGCCGAGATCCCAGGCGGTGATCCGCGCCTCCGGCGAGACCGCGGTGGCCTCCAGGGTCAGCAGGCCGGCCCCCGACATGGCGAGCTGCCCCAGATGCATCATGTGCCAGTCGGTGGCTTCGCCATCCCGGGCCGAATACTGGCACATCGGCGCGATCAGAATGCGGTTCTCGAGCGTGAGCGCATCGAGCGTCAGCGGTTCGAACAGGCGAGCGGTCATCGGCAGCTCCTGGTGGAGCGGTTACTCTGGCGCAGGATCGGCGCGGGAGCCAGTGCGGTGCGACACAACACATCTGTGGACGGGCGTCGGTGGAACTTGCCGAGTGAGCCAACCGTTTTTTGGCTTGTCGCCGCACGGCGGCCACCAACGCGAACCGCCTGAGGGGGCGAGATCGCTTGAGGTCCTGACGATGATCACGAGACTTGCCGCCCCGCTCCTCCTGGCTACCGGCTTCGCCGTCCTCGCGGCGCCGTCGCAGGCCCAGCCCGCCGCCTTCGGCGGCCCGAAGATGCTAATCTACGGCAATTACTGCGGGCCGGGTAACAACGCCCCGCTGCCGCCGATCGACGCCCTCGACGCGGCCTGCGCCCGCCACGACGGCTGTACGCCGGATGGCGGCCTGCCTACGCCGGCCTGCAACCTGCGCCTGCAGAAGGACGCGGCGCTCATCGCCCACGACCCGCGCCAGCCCGAGAAGCTCCGCTCGATGGCCGGCCTGATCGCGGCGACCGCGACCCTGATCCCGTCCGAGCGAGGCCCGCAGCGGATGCCGGCCTCGCTCGCCGCCCGGCCGGGGCCGGATGCTTATGCGTCGACCCTCTCCGGCCGGACGCCGGACGCCGACCTCGCGCCGGACGAGGGCTCGGACGACGCCGATCCCGAGTGAGCGGAGCCCGCGTCCCCGGCATCAGGCCCGGGGGCGCGGTCCCAGCGCGTGGGACAGGAAGAAGCGCACCATTGCGCGGCTTGCATCCGGTCCCCGCGGTTCCGTGTAGGATCCGGCCGGGCTGCCCCCGGACCAGGCATGACCGGCCCCGTGCAGCAGCCAATGCTCCTGGACAGCGCGGTCGTTCGCATCGGTGCGGACCGTGCGGGTGTAGGCCATGCCCCCGGGGCTTGTCTCCCGCGTGACCGTCTTGGTGACCCCCGGGGCGGCGCCGGCCTGGGCCATCACCTGATCGCCATTGGCGGAATGCACGGTGCGGTCGCCGTCGCCGTGGAACACGATGGTGGGCACCGGCTGACGGTTCGTCGCGGCGGGCCCGGCCTGTCCCTTCATCGCCGCGAGGGCGCTCGGCAGGTCGCGGGCGGCCCCGCAGGCCAGCCCGGAATGGATCCCGACGGCGGCGAACAGGTCCGGGTAGGTGGCCGCCAGGATCGCCGCCGCGGCACCGCCGGCCGAGAGCCCAGCTGCATAGACCCGGGCCGGGTCCGCCGAGAACTCCGCCATCACCGCACGGGCGATGCCGGCGATGAGTTCCGGCTCCCCGCCCTCGCGGACCTGATCGCCGGCCGCGTACCAGTTCCAGCACCGCTGCATGTGTGCCGACTGCGCCTGTGCCGGATACGCCACGAGGAACGTCTGCTCCTCGGCGAGGACGTTCATCTGCGTGCCCGCGGCGAAATCGTCCGGGTCCTGGGTGCAGCCATGCAGCATCACCACCAGGGGCAGGGCCCGACCGGTGTAGCCGCTCGGCACGTAGACCTTGTAGCGCCGGCTGCCGGCGGCGCTCGTGAACACCCGCTCCTCGAACCGCGCGCCGGGCGGGACCACAACCGGTGACCGGCCGCGGGACGTCGGGCGTCCCTCACGCAGCGTGCGCATCATCGCTGACAGATCGAGCTCCGGCTCCGCCGCCCTGCCCCGATCCGGCCGGGGGGCCGTCCAGGCGCCGCCGGGGGCTTCGGGCGCCTCCATGTCGACGATCGTCTCATCGCCGCCGGCCGGACGGGGGGGCTGACCCGGCTGACCATAGGTCCGCGCCCATTTGGTGAAGGCCGCCTTCTGCGCGCGCTGAAGCTGCGCCATCCGCTCGGCGAGCCGGTCGGTGCCGGGGCCGCCGTTCAGGGTGGGGTCGAATTTCGGCAGGTCGAGTTTGGACAGGTCGAGTTTGGGAAAGCGGAACATGAGGCCGATCCTTCGAAAGGGGGGCGGACAGGGCCGGACGGTTCACCCGCCTCTGCGACCGGCTGTGTGGGACGTCAGACGATCCGGTCGGCCAGGGCGGCCTTCACGGCTGGGCTCGCCTGGAAGGTACCGAGGACCTCCACCGAGGCGATGGCGGCGCGGGCGAGATCCGGCGTGACGTCGCCCGCGACGGTGGCGAGGCCCAGGACCTGGATGTGCAGCGGGCGCCCGGCATCTCGAGCTGCTTCGAGATCGACCCGCCCGTAATGCGCGATCCCGAGGCGGAGCTGGCGCCGGGCCACGGATTGGCGAACCGCGTCGTCGTGGCGGTCGAGCTGGTTGCGCACGGCCGTGCGGATGAAGTCGGCCCGGTTGGCGTAGAAGCCGTCGCGGACCATCAGGTCGATGCGACCGAGATCGACGAAGCCGAGATTGACCGTGATCTTCTCGCTGTCCGGCACCTTCGGCCGGGGCTCGGGTCCCGTGTTGCTCATCGTCTCGCCATCTCTGGGCCATCCGGTTGGATGGTCTAGAGATGGTCATGGGCTGGCGAGGCGCAAGAAGCGCACTCGGAAAAAAGTCATGGTTTCAAAAGGCCGGGGCCTTTTGCGGGTGCAGGGTGGAACCCTGCTGTCGAGCTTCGCTCGATCGTCGGGCGAAGCCCGAATGTCGGGGCTCTGCCCCGACGCCCCGCCAAAGGGCTTGCCCTTTGGGATCCCTAATGTTCGCCGATCCCTCGGTCCTTCAGGCTCTCGCCGATCTCGTCGAGGGCCGTGGCGTCGTCGATCGTGGCGGGCATCGTCCACGGTTCGTGGTCGGCGATGCGCTTCATCGTGGCGCGCAGGATCTTACCCGAGCGCGTCTTGGGCAGCCGCGGCACGGTGAGCGCCAGCTTGAAGGCGGCCACCGGGCCGATCTCGTCGCGCACCTTGGCGACCAGCTCTCGTTCGATCGCTTCGGTGGGACGATCGACCCCGGCCTTCAGCACCACGAAGCCGCAGGGCACCTCGCCCTTCAGGGAATCGCGGATGCCGATCACCGCGCATTCGGCCACATCCGGATGGCCGGCCAGGACCGCCTCCATGCCGCCGGTCGAGAGCCGGTGGCCGGCGACGTTGATGATGTCGTCGGTCCGCCCGAGGACCGTGATGTAGCCGTCCGCGTCGATCACGCCGGCATCCGAGGTGTCGTAATAGCCCGGGAAGGTGGCGAGGTAGCTCGACCGCATACGCGCGTCCGAGCCCCAGAGGGTCGGCAGGCAGCCGGGCGGCAGGGGCAGGCGGATCGCGATGGTGCCCATCGTGTCGGCCGGGACGGGCTTGCCGCCCTCGTCCAGAACCTCGACCCGGTAGCCCGGCATCGGCACGCAGGTGCTGCCGTGCTTCACCGGCAGCAGGCCGAGCCCCATCGGATTGCCGGCGATCGGCCAGCCGGTCTCGGTCTGCCACCAATGGTCGACGACCGGCCGGTTCAGCACCCGCTCGGCCCAGGCGACCGAGTCCGGATCCGCGCGCTCGCCGGCCAGGAACAGGCTGCGGAAGGCCGAGAGGTCGTAATCGGCGATCCGCGCGCCCTTGGAATCCTCCTTCTTGATCGCCCGCAGCGCCGTCGGCGCCGTGAACAGGCACACGACGCGGTACTCGGCGACCACCCGCCAGAAGGCGCCGGCATCGGGGGTGCCCACGGGCTTGCCCTCGTACAGCACCGTCGTGCAGCCGTGCAGGAGCGGCGCGTAGACGATGTAGGAGTGACCGACGACCCAACCGATGTCGGAGGCGCAGAAATAGGTCTCGCCGGGCTGCACCCCGTAGAGGTTCGGCATCGACCACGCGAGGGCGACGAGATAGCCGCCCGTGTCACGCACCACGCCCTTCGGCTTCCCCGTCGTTCCGGAGGTGTAGAGGATGTAGAGCGGGTCGGTGGCGGCGACCGGCACGCACGCCGTCCGCTCCCCCGCTGCCGCGGCGTCCGCCACGGCCTCGGCCCAGTCGCGGTCCCGCCCCGGCACGAGCGTCGCGGGGCCTTGCGGGCGCTGGAGGATCAGGCAGGACTCGGGCTTGTGGCGCGAGGCGTCGATCGCCGCGTCGAGAAGCGGCTTGTAGGCGACCACCCGGTTCGGCTCGATCCCGCACGAGGCGGCCAGTATCACCTTCGGCGCCGCATCCTCGATCCGCACCGCCAGCTCGTTCGCCGCGAAGCCGCCGAACACCACCGAGTGGATCGCACCGAGCCGGGCGCAGGCCAGCATGCCGCACAAAGCCTCCGGCACCATCGGCATGTACAGGATCACCCGGTCGCCCTTGCCGACCCCGAGCCCGGCCAGGACCGCGGCCAGCGTCGACACTTCATCGCGCAACGCCCGGTAGGTGATGCTGCGCTTCGTGCCGGTCACGGGGGAATCGTAGCGGATCGCCACCTGCTCGGCCCGTGCTCCGTCGGCGTGGCGGTCGACGGCGTTGTGGCAGGCGTTGAGCGACCCGTCCGAGAACCAGCGGCCGTAGGGGCCAGATTCCGGCGCAAAGGCTTGGGTGGGCGTCTGCGCCCAGTCGATCGCCCGGGTCGCATCGAGCCAGAACGCCTCTGGGTCGCGACGCGCCGCTTCGTAGATCTCGGGATAGCGGCCCGGAGGGCTGGCATTCGTCATCGGTCGGCGTTCCCCCGCGGGCCGCTCTCCGGCGGCGGCGGCAGAGTAGCGCATTCTCGTGCAGGCGCGCGACGGGTCCGCGCGCGTGAGCAACCAGCGTATGCCAAGCCGCCGAGGGGCTCTGCCCGGACCAAGCGAGAACCGCCGCACCGGGGCTCCCGATGCGGCGGCGACTGTCGTGCCGGGTCTATGAACTGTGAAGACGAATCAGTGGCTCAGTGCAGGGTGTCGCCGGCCCCCCGCAGCCGATTGATCTCGTCCTTGAGGAGGAGTTTCCGTCGCTTCAGTTCGGCGATGTGGAGGTCGTTCGCCGAAGGTCTGTGGATCGCTTCGTGAATCTCGCGCTCGAGGGCTTCGTGCTTCCGGGCGAGTTGGCTCAGATGCGTCTGCAGCGACATGAGTCGAATCTCCTGTCATCGTTTCGACACGCCAAGACTGACACAGGATGCCGCACCTGTTGAAGCGTTTTCTCCGGCTAAGCTTGGTGAAGGCTTTCCGGCATGGCTTGTCCCAAGAAAGGGCGTGACGCATGCTCTCATCGGGTGATGAGCGATCCTTTGGCCCGCAGGTGACGATGGCGGATGAGTCGAGTGAGAGCGCGCAGTCGGAACTCGAGGCCGAACTGGCTCGGTTGCGCGAGGAGCACCGCGATCTCGACAGCGCCATCGAGGCGCTGGAGCGGAGCGTCGCCGGCGATCAGCTGCAGATCCAGCGCCTGAAGAAGCGCAAGCTGACCCTGCGCGACCGGATCTACCACATCGAGGACGCGATTACGCCGGACATCATCGCCTGATGCCAGTGGACGCCGTCCGGAGCAGCCTTGCCGCAGGGCCGCCGCGGCTGTAAGCGCCCTCTTTTGCCGGGATCAACGATGGTGTCGCCTCCGGTCGCGATCATCATGGGCAGCCAGTCCGACTGGGCGACCATGCGGCACGCCGCCGAGACGCTCGATGCGCTCGCCGTGCCCTACGACGCGCGCATCGTGTCGGCCCACCGCACCCCGGATCGGCTCGTCGCCTTCGCCAAGGGCGCGGTCGCGGCCGGTCTCAAGGTCGTGATCGCGGGGGCGGGCGGCGCCGCGCACCTGCCGGGCATGGCGGCGGCGATGACCCGCCTGCCGGTCTTCGGCGTGCCGGTGGAATCGAAGGCGCTCTCCGGCCAGGACAGCCTGCTGTCGATCGTGCAGATGCCGGCCGGAATTCCCGTGGGGACCCTGGCGATCGGCCGGGCCGGGGCGGTCAACGCGGCGTTGCTGGCCGCATCGGTGCTGGCGCTCTCCGACCCGGGTCTGGCGGAGCGTCTCGAAGCGTGGCGTGCGGCCCAGACCGCCTCGGTGGCCGAGCGGCCGGAGACGGAAGCGACATCGTGACGGACGAGTTTTTCGCGTGACGGACAAGACCCTCGGCCCCGGCTCCACCCTCGGCATCGTCGGTGGCGGGCAGCTCGGGCGCATGATCGCGCTCGCGGCGGCGAATTACGGGCTCAAGGTGCACGTCTACGCCCCCGACCGCGACAGCCCCGCTTTCGATGTCGCCGCCCGTACCACCTGCGCGGCCTACGACGATCCGCAAGCGCTGGCGGATTTCGCGCGCAGCGTCGATGTCGTCACCTACGAGTTCGAGAACATCCCGCACGCCACCGCCGACATCCTGGCCCGGCACGCCCCCCTGCACCCGAACGCGCGGGCGTTGTCCACCACGCAGGACCGCCTATCGGAAAAAGAATTCATCAACGGGCTCGGCATCCCGACCGCGCCGTTCCAGGCCGTCGACACGCCCGACGATCTCGACCGGGCGATCGCCACGATCGGCCTGCCGGCCGTGCTCAAGACCCGCCGCTTCGGCTATGACGGCAAGGGCCAACGCATTTTGCGGGAGCGATCCGAGGGTGACCGCAACGCCCTGTTCGCCGAGTTCGGCGGCGCGCCGCTGATCCTCGAGGGCTTCGTGTCGTTCGAGCGCGAAGTCTCGGTGGTGGGCGCCCGCGCGCACGACGGCAGCTTCGCGGCCTTCGACCTGTGCGAGAACGAGCACCGCGACCACATCCTGGCCTTGACCCGGGTGCCGGCCCCCGGCCTGACGCCCGAGACCAGCCGTGCCGCCCTCGATATCGCCAAGCGCATCGCCGACGCGCTCGACTATGTCGGTGTGCTCGCCGTTGAGATGTTCCTGGTGCGGAAGGACGGCGCTGAGCGCCTCGTCGTCAACGAGATCGCGCCGCGGGTCCACAATTCCGGCCACTGGACCATCGAGGGCGCGCGGACTTCGCAATTTGCTCAACATGTCCGGGCGGTCTGCGGCTGGCCGCTCGGCGATCCGGCGCGGACCGGCGGCCTGCCGGTGGAGATGCGCAACCTGATCGGCGCCCAGGCCGACGACTGGCATGCGCTGCTGGCTGAGCCCGGCGCCCACCTGCACCTCTACGGCAAGGGCGAGGCCCGGCCCGGCCGGAAGATGGGGCACGTCACCCGCCTGGGATCCGAACCGGTCGGCTGAGGCCTCAAAGGCACACCCCTGCCGCTGCGTGGCGGCCTGAGCGCCTGCCGCGGGGCCGGCGTGCGCGCGGGCCATACCTTCGCCACATCCCGCCGCTTCCACCACGGTGTGGTCGGTGTCGAAGGCTGCCGGTCGATTCCCCCACGCCTGGACGGGCGACGGGTCGAATCAGGCAGGCGTGCTTCTTAAGCCGGCCTTCACCGTAATGCGCGACGGTACCCCGGAGCGGGTGGACCCGGCGCGCGGCGCGGGCTTGAGAACGGCGAGGGGCGGGGCGGGCGCGCGGGATGCGGGCTGCGCCTCGGGGAGAGTGGGGCGATGATCGTACGCAACGGGCTGGCACGGAAGACAGCGCTGATCGGCGCGGCCCTGGTTTCGGCTGCGGTGCTGGCGGGCTGCGAGACCGTCGGGAGCGCCGCCGGCCCGCGCCAATACGCGGTGCTGGAGACGGACACTACGGGTGCCACCACGGTCAACATCGCGTCGCTCTCCGAGGTGATCCAACGCAATCCGAACGACGCGGCCGCCTATACCACGCGCGGCGCCGCCTATGCCCGCGCCGGCCAGTTCAACGACGCCATCGGGGATTTCACCAAGGCGATCCAGCTCGATCCGAACTCGGCCTCGGCCTACAACAACCGGGCGCTCGCCAGCCGCCAGGTCGGCCGCGACGGACCCGCGCTGCAGGACTTCACCAAGGCAATCGCCATCGATCCGAATTACGGCCCGGCCTATATCGGCCGCGCCAATGTCGAGCGCGCCCAGGGCAACCTCGATCAGGCGCTCAGCGACCTCAACGTCGCGATCCGGCTGATGCCGGAATCGGCCGAAGCCTACCATGCCCGCGGCCTCGTGCGGCAGAAGCAGGGTCAGGAGACCCAGGCGATCGCCGATTTCGACGCCGCCATCGACCGCAATCCCTTCGTGGCGGCCCCCTACGCGGCGCGCGGCCAGAGCCTGATCGCCACCAACCAGTACGGCAAGGCGATCGAGGACTACAACGCGGCGCTCAACGTCAACAACAAGGACGCCACCTCCTGGGCGTATCGCGGCTTGGCTTACGAGAAGCAGGGCCAGCGCAAGGAGGCCATGGAGAACTACCAGCGCGCCTCGACCATCGACCCGAACAATTCCGTCGCCCGTGCCGGTCTCGGCCGCGTGCAGGGCGGGGTGGGCTCGCTGTTCAACTGATCGCGCAACGGTCTAAAAAGGGTTTCAAAAGGTCGAGACCTTTTGCGGGTGCAGGGCAGAGCCCTGCGAAACAGGTCTCCCTCCCCCTTCCGGGGGGCGGAGACCTGTTCGTCGGGGTTTCACCCCGACACCCCACCAAAGGGCACACCCTTTGGGAACCCCTTGTCCGCCCGGATTAGGCCGCCAGCAGGCCGTTCTCGTCCTGCGTGATCCGGCGCAGGTGATGGGCGGTGTCGCCGAGCTGGTACTCGATCATGGCGAGCCGCTTGAAATGGTGGGCGCCGATGTATTCGAGCGTCATGCCGATGCCGCCGTGGAGCTGCACCGCCTCTTGGCCGACATAGCGGCAGGCCTTGTTGATCTGGACCTTCACGGCCGACAGCGCTGCGGCCCGCGCTCTGGCGTCGGGCGTGTCCACCATCATGGCGGCGTAGAGCGCCATCGAGCGGGCCTGTTCCAGCTGGATCAGCATATCCACGGCCCGGTGCTGCAGGGCCTGGAACGAGCCGACGCTGACGCCGAACTGCTTGCGGGTCTTGAGGTATTCGACCGTCAGTTTGTGGAGCGCATCCATGGAGCCCACCGCCTCGGCGGCGAGCGCCGCGATGCCGTGCTCCACCACCCGCTCCAAGAGCGGCAGACCGCCCTCCGGATCGCCGAGCGCCGCGTCGGCCGGCAGCGTCACATCCGAGAAGGAGACCTCGGCGGCCCGGCCGCCATCCTGGGTCGGATAGGCCTCGATGGCGACGCCATCCGCATCGGCCGGGACCAGGAACAAGCCGATCCCGTGCGGATCGCGCCGCTCGCCGGAGACTCGGGCGGAGACCACCATCAGTCCGGCCGCGTCGGCATTCGGCACGATGCTCTTGGCCCCGCTCAGCACGAAACCCTCACCGCTGCGCCGGGCCGTGGTGGCCACGTCGGCGAGGTCATAGCGGGACTGGCGCTCGGTATGGGCGAGGGTCAACCGCAGGTCGCCGGCGACGAGGCCGGGAACGAGACGTTCCTTCTGCGCCGCGCTGCCGCCGAGCCGCAGGGCAGTCGAGCCGAGGACGAGGCTCGCCAGCAGCGGCTCGACCACGAGGTTGCGGCCGACCGCTTCCATGACCAGCATGGTCTCGACCGGGCCGCCGCCGAGCCCGCCCTCCTCCTCCGCGAAGGGTAGGCCGGTGACGCCGAGTTCGGAAAACGCCGCCCAACCCTCCGCGGGGAAGCCCAGCGGCGCCTTAAGCCGCGCCTGCCGGCTTTCCAGGGACGGGTAGAGATCGGCGGAGAGCCGCTCGACGCTGTCGCGCAGGAGCGACTGGTCTTCGTTGAGATCGAAATCCATGGTGGCGTTCCTCTGCCCTCCTCTCCTCCCCCTTGCGGGAAGGAACTGGAGGTGG
>NZ_JALNUM010000114.1:0-18704 GCF_026540795.1 Methylobacterium sp. GC_Met_2 | reverse complement strand
GTTCCTTCGCGGCGCCCGTGATCCGGTCCGTGTCGACCATGTCGTTCTCCTGTCTCTTGGTGTCTCGAAAGGATGGCCCGATCGGACCATCCCGCGGGAATGTCAGCCGCGCTCCGGCCCGGTGGGCTTGGATCGACCGGCCTTGGGGGTGTCGGCGTCCTTCTTCTGACGCCGGCCCTCGGCCTCGACCCGGGGATCGCCGGTGAGCTTGCCGAGGGCTTCCTTGACCGAACCCTTGAGGTGTTCGGCGGAAGTGGAATTCTTGTCTTCGGCCACGGTCATTCCGTATCGTTCGAGAAAACCCTGCACCGAAGCTGAGATGATCAGCTTGCCTCTATCTTCAATGGTCATTCTATACTAGTAAGTAGTTATTTTGTTCCCGATACATGCGAGGGAAATCCATTTTCACGCCCCCAAACGACGGCCTCACTGCGTTTGTGGACGCCGATCTTGCGATAGAGCGCAGCGCCGTGATTGCGCACCGTGTTGCGCGACAGGTCGAGCTTGCGCGCGATGGCCGCGTCATCGAAACCAGCGCAGATCAGGTTCAAGATCTGCCGCTCACGGGCCGTCAGGTTGATGGTGGCCGCGTCGGAGGTCCCTATGTTCGGCCTGCGCAGGTTGGCGAGCTTCTCGATCAGCCCACGGCTGAACCAGGAGGTGTCGGCCATCACCGTTTCGATCGCGTCGAACAGCTCGCGCTCGGTGTGCTTGCGGTCGGTGATGTCCTGCATCACCAGCAGCGCGAACGCGTCGTGGTCGATCTCGATGCGCTCCGCCGAGACGAGGCAATCGAGGCTCGCCCCGCTCCCGTGGCGGAGGCAGACCTCCGCACCGAGGAGATAGCCCGTCCGCTCCAGGGCCGCCTCGAAGTCGGTCCGTTGCCGGTCACTCAGCCACAGCCCAGCCTCGTCCAGGCTGCGACCGACGATGTCGTCCTGACCCAGGCCGAACACGCGGGTGAAGGCTTCGTTGACCCCCGTGACCCGGAACCCGTCGGCCCGCGCCAGCACGGTGGGGACGGGTGTGAGGCGGAACGCCTTTGCGAAGCGCGCCTCGCTCTGGCGCAGCGCGATCTCCGCCTTCCGCCGCAATTCGAGGTCGGCGAATGTGAAGAGCATGCAGGGCTCGTCCCCCATCTCGATCGGCTGGCCCGCCACGATCACGAAGCGGCTGCCCCCGTCTGGCAAGCGCAGGCAGGCTTCCATCTGCGGGATGGTGGCGCCTTCCTTCAGGCGCGTAATGGCGAGGTCGCGGTTACGTGCCTCCGCCAGTACGTCCACCTCGTAGGCGGTCCGGCCGATCACGGCATCGCGGGTGAAGCCGGTCATCTCAAGGAAGCCGGTATTCACCTTGACGTGGCGCAGATCCGACAGGCGCGTGATGACCGCTGGGGCCGGATTAGCATTGAAGGTCGTCTCGAACCGCTCCTCGGCCTCGAACTGATCGGTGACGTCCTTCAGGATCAGTGCGAGACAGCTCGGTTTGCCCTCGCGGTCCGTGGCCACGAGGCTGCGCAGGGAATGGACGAAATCCTGTTCGGGCCGGTCGGCGCGCCGGACCTCGACGACGACGTCGTGGAACCGCTCGCCCGCCACGACCCGCTCGATCGGGTACTGGTTCGGGGTGACGTGGTTGCGGTAGCGCAGGCGGAATCGCTCACGGTACGCGTCGACCGTCGGTCCGAGTTCGTCCAGGCTGCCGGCGCCATGCATCGCGAGCGCGGCATCGTTGGCGTAGGCGATCGTCTGGTCGGGTTCGACCAGGATCACGCCTTCGCTGAGGCCGGCGATGATCTGCCGGAGTTCGTGCCTGTCGACGCCCGCCGTCACGACCCGCATCGTCCTTTTCTATCGCCTCTGCCCGATCGGCAGCGACGCAAGAACAGATTGCGCGCAAGCTGGTTCCAAAATTTATGTTAAGATCCTGGTATACGCGTATCATTGAACTCGGGACCGGCGACCAAAGATTGATGCTCGACGAAGCCCATGTGACCGGCAAACGGTCCTGGGCGCCGACATCCAAGCGATGGTGAGTTCAATCGCGTGACCCATGTTGCCGAAGAATTCCGCGTGCCCGCCGCTCACGGAACGGTGATCTCGATCGCGAGCGGCAGGCTCGGACGAGAACTACGGGATTATTACCCAGAAGTTGAATCCCTCGATGACGGATCGCCTCTGTCCGAGGCACTGCTGCGCCTGTCCGAGGCGCTGGATGCGGCCGAAGCGCGATCGGGAAACAGCTTCGCGGCCGACCTGATCGCCGTCTTGCCCGACCTGCGTCGCTACGCGCTGTCGCTGAGCCGCAACGCCACCGAGAGCGACGACCTCGTCCAGTACACATTGCTCAAGGCCTGGGAGCACCGCGCCAGCTTCAGCCCCGGAACCCGTCTGAAAGCGTGGCTCTTCACGATCCTGCGCAACGGCCATCTCAACAGCCGGATGAAGCATCGCCGCGAAGTGCCGGACCCGGAGGGCACGTACGCGGCCGGTCTGTCGAGCCTGGCCGATCAGGAGCACCGTCTCGACGTGCGGGATGTCCAAGAGGCGCTCGACCGCCTGGAGCCCGCCCAGCGCGAGGCGCTTCTCCTCGTCGCGATCGAGGACCTCTCCTACGAGGCCGCCGCCGAGCGAATCGGCTGCCCGGCCGGAACGGTGAAGAGCCGGGTCAGTCGCGCGCGGAACAGGCTCGCCGTCGAGCTCGGAGAAGCCTGAGCGACGCAGCCGGACGCAACGCCGGCACGCGCATCACCAGACGAGACGGACGATCCCCACACACCACGAAACGGAGGCGCATCCATGAGAAGTCGTTACCGTCTCGCAGGCATCCTGCTCGCGGCCTCTCCGGCCCTGGCGCAGTCGCCCGAGGCGGTCACGGGGATAGCGGGCACCCGGAACGACAACCTGAAGGCGAGGTCCGTTGCTCAAGCGCCCGGGACGCCGCAGCTGTCGCGCAAGGACGGCCGCAAGCGCGATTCCGTGATCGATACCGGCACGGATCAATGCCGGGCCGTCCCCGATTCCGTCGACCTCGGCTTGGACCCGACCGACACGGAGTCGGCGGCCGTGGGAACGGGTCCCTCGCCGCATCCGTACCGGCGCCGGTCCCGAGGACCATCACAAAAGTCAAAGATGACCTGAACCTCAGAGACGCTTCCAAAGGAGAACGACCATGGGCCATGACCTGAAACGCCGTACCGCCGCCGAGTTCTTCGGCACCTTCTGGCTCACCTTCGGCGGCTGCGGCGCTGCGGTGCTCTCGGCCGCCTTCCCGGAACTCGGCATCGGGTTCGCCGGCGTCGCCCTGGCCTTCGGGTTGACGGTGCTCAGCATGGCCTATGCGGTCGGTCACATCTCCGGCGGGCACTTCAATCCTGCCGTCACCCTGGGCCTCTGGGCTTCGGGCCGCTGCGCCAACAAGCACGTGGTGCCCTACATCCTCGCCCAACTCATCGGTGCCGTCGTTGCGGCGGGCGCACTGTATCTGATCGCTTCGGGCAAGGCGGGCTGGGTCCCCAAGGGCTTCGCCTCGAACGGCTACGGCGACCTCAGCCCCGGCAAGTACGGGCTCGCGGCCTGCCTCGTAACGGAGGTGCTGATGACCTTCTTCTTCCTGATGATCATCATTGGCTCGACCTCGAAGGGTGCGGCGAGCGGCTTTGCCGGCATCCCGATCGGCTTTGCTCTCGTGCTGATCCACCTCGTCTCGATCCCGGTGACCAATACCTCAGTGAACCCCGCCCGCTCGACCGGCGTCGCGCTGTTCGCCGGCAGTGAGTACGTGGCGCAGCTCTGGCTGTTCTGGCTCGCGCCTATTGCGGGGGCCATGATCGCGGGTGCCCTGGCCAGGTGGCTCTACGAGGACACCAAGATCGTCGACACCGTCGTGGTCGAGCGGCGCGCCGCCTGAGAGCAGAGTTCGAGATAGTAGGAAGGCCGGGCGCAGGCATGATTTCGGATGCGCCCGGCCCGTCGTTGGTCCGCTTCCGGACTGGTGCCCGATCCAAGCCGCGGACGGCCCCGATTCGTGCCAGATACGGATGCCGGCGATGATGAAAGCCGGCGCCTTTCAGGCCAGCGCGTGTTGGAAACGGGTCCTGGAACAGGCAGGGCCGGCCTTGGCGCGGACGAGATCGAAACGGGCCCCCTCCCCTCTCTGTCATCCACGGCTCAGTCCGGAATGATGGGAGGGATGGCGCCCACGATGACCTTCGATCTCCACGGCACACCGCAGGCCGAGAATCCTCGCGCTGTACGGTCCATCCGTGTTGATGAAGCTCACGATGCTGGGTCACGACCTCGAAGCGTCGCGCGCCGTGGGCACATCCGCGTCCACGGATGAGCTGTCTGCGCGTCTGCAGGCATACGCCGCCATCATGAACCAGCAGGAACGACGGCGCGCCTTCGCCGAGGCCGCTGCCCCTCCCCGACGCAGGCCGGCGGCCGATCCTTGCTCTGAGGAGGCGCGGCCATACCGGCTCGAGTCTCACGACGACATGACGAAAGCCCCGGCCGCTTGTGAGCGACCGGGGCCGGCGTTCAGACGGTCCTTCGCCTGTTATGGGCAGGGATGACGGAAGCCGTCATAGCCGAGATAGGTGCCTGAGGCCGGGTCGTAGGAGGCATAGCGCGACGCGCAGTAGGCCGAACCGCGCACAACCACCGGACGGGCGTAGACGACCGGCGCGGGAGTCTCGTAGACCGCCACGGGCCGCGCTGCGCTATTCGCCGCCGCCGAACCGATCACGGTGCCGGCCGCAAAGCCGAGAAGGCCTGCGCCGACCGCGGCGCCGACACCCGGGCCTCGGCGGTAGCCATAGCCACCGCGCCATCCACCAAATCCGCCGCGGTGCCAGCCGCCGCGGTGCCAGCCGCCGTAGCCGGGGCGGAACTGGGAGTAGGACACCGGAAGGGTGCCGGCCTTCAGCGCATCCATGGCCTTGCCGGCATGGGCTGTCTCGGCTGCCTGGGCAGCGGGAGCAGCGAGGCTGGCCAGAACGGCCAGCGCGGCGACGCCGATCTTTATCCTCATCGAATGGCTCTCCATCGTTTGGGCGCAGATGCCTGTGTCGGCAGCCACATGAACGCTACGAACAATAGAGAGCCGTCACCGTTCCTGGGTCGGCGATACGTTTTGGTTTCCAATGTGTGTCTAGATCGGATAGAGCTCTGGCGTCCCGTACTATCCCGGCCGTTCCATCCGGCTTCAATACCCCATCAATCTGCACAAAGACATGGACTCGGTCGTTCTCAACACAGGGCCTTTACGGCCGCCGACGATTCAGCCTTACCGGTATGGCTGAACTGCCAGCCAGGACTGTCCCAGTACGCTCCCCCTTCGTACGGACCCGGGTTGGTCCGATGTGGGGAATAGCGCCGCCGCATCGCAGTCTGCCGCACACGCGAGGCACCCTCAGCCTCGTACGCCGGTCGATCAGGCCGGCCCATGCTATCCCCCCGGCGCGACGGTGTTTACCGGCTCCGACACGCGTTGAGCCCCGCAAACGGCCGGATGAACTGCATTGCAAGTGCGTCCGGTTCCGGCAGCGTCGGGCCCGGCACCTCCGCGCCGTCGTTCAAGCAACATTCATTTCGGAAAGGAAGACGGCAGCCGGTCGATGTCCTTCCGAATGACAGCCTACACCAATCGAAAGCATGTGAAGTCATAAAAATATGCCCAGACCCCTCTTCATAACGGAACGTGAGCACTTACATCGCAGTCGCGGCGATGATGCCGCCGAGGAATGATCACAATGATGAAGCGTGTCGCCATGGCCGCTGTTGCGGCGAGTGCCCTTCTGGCCGCCGGTCAGGCTGCCGAGGCGAAGGGTTGCATCAAGGGTGCCATCGTCGGCGGCATCGCCGGACACTATGCCGGGCATGGCGTGCTCGGCGCCGTGGGTGGGTGCGCCGCCGGTCGTGCCCTCGCCAAACGTCAGGCCGAGCGTCGGCAGGTCGCCCCCCCCGTCAACACGGGCAGTGCAGTCCGCCCCGGCCGGGGCGCCGGCGGTTACGTCAGCTACTGACGCAACGGTGGCGCCGCGCGGATGCCTCCGCCACCTCCGCCACCGAGGGACGGCGTCCCGGGTGCTGGGGTCAGGGATGTCGTGATCAGGGGACTCAGCGGCGCGTCGGCCGGCCACGCGCGGCCCGGCCTTCGGGCAAACGGCCACATGGCGGGCGGCTCAAGGCGCCCGATCTACCGGTCTCCCTTCAGCATCGCGCCCCACGGTTCGCATGGCCCACATCCTCGTCATCGGTGCCAGCCAGGGCATAGGCTTGGAGACCGTGAAGGCGGCCCTGAGCGCAGGGCATCGCGTCCGGGCCTTTGCCCGCTCCGCGAACAGGATGGAGCAATCGGCCCCGAACCTGGAGCGCTTTTCCGGGGACGCCTTGAACCGGCACGACGTCGAGGTGGCACTCGATGGCGTCGACGTGGTGGTCCAGGCGCTCGGCGTCCCCGCGCGGGACTTGCTCGGGTCGGTCCGGCTGTTCTCGGATGCGACCGGCATCCTCGTGCCCGCCATGGAGAAGGCCGGTGTCCGGCGACTGCTCGCGGTCACCGGTTTCGGCGCTGGCGACAGCCGCGACGCGATCAGCCCGTTGCAGCGCCTGCCCTTCCGGCTGGTCTTCGGACGCGCCTACGACGACAAGGACGCCCAGGAGATGCGCATCCGCCGCAGCACACTGGACTGGACCCTGGTCCGACCCGGGGTGCTGACAGGCGGACAGGCGACCGGGCGGTACCGTGTCCTCGAAGACCCTGCGTCGTGGCGAAACGGGCTGATTGCGCGGGCCGACGTCGCGCTTTTTATCGTCGAACACGTCGAGGATGCGCGCCAAATCGGCAAGGCCGTCGTTCTGATCGAGCGGGCCCTCCCCTTCTGAGGCCGGTCGGTCGCGGCGATCCCGTTATCGGCCAGGGCGGCATCACAAACCCCAGGGCGAGTGCCGGGCCGCGTAGTGCCCGTGGGAGGCGTTTGCCAAGGCATCCGGACGGCTGAGGCCGACCTTGCAGGGGCGCGGCTGTACGCCTAATATGACCATAGTGGTCATGGAGCCGTCTCATGCAGGAAATCCAGCTTCGCGACGCCAAGGCTACGCTCTCGGCGGTGATCGATCAGGCCAAGCAGGGCGAACCGTCGATCATCACGCGCCATGGCCGGCCCGAGGCCGTGCTGCTGAGCTTCGCGGAGTGGCAGCGGCTGTCGCAGGTCCCGTCCTTCGGCAGGCTCCTCATGGCGGCGCCCATCACGGACGACGACCTCCCCTCCGCTTCCGGTAGGTTGAGAAGCGCCGAGTTCTGACGCCGTGTATCTGGTCGATACCAACGTCCTGTCGGCCGGCGCGCCGACCAAGGCCGTTCCTGCTGTCGAACTGATCGACTGGATGGACCGCAACAGCGCCGACCTCCACCTGTCCGTGGTGACCATCGCGGAGATCGAGGATGGCATCGCGAAAAGTCGCAGGGATGGTGCTGCGCGGAAGGCGGAGCGGCTCTCAGAGTGGCTTGAGGTCGTCCTGCATCTGTATGCGGCTAAGGTTCTGCCCGTCGACATTCCAGTCGCTCGGCATATCGGGAGGCTGTCCGACGTGGCGCGCGGACACGGGCACGCGCCGGGCTTTGCCGATCTTGCGATCGCCGCCACGGCTCAGTGTCATGGTTGGACGGTCCTCACCCGGAATGTCCGGCACTTCACGCCGCTCGGCGTCGCTGCGCATGATCCCTTCGACACCGTGCCGCCGGACGTGCGCTCCGCGAGTTCTCCAACGCGCCAGCCATGATCGGCGGTCGCGCAGCAATCGATTTCGACAAGACGCGCATCAGCTGCCGCTGATGGTCGTTCCGCCGGAGGGGCTCGCCGCCCGGATCCCGCAGGATTCGATCGACGCTCCAAGATGGACGGCTCCGGTGAAGGCGTAATCGTCCGCCGGCATCGTTCTGCCTATCAGCACCCTGATCCTGAACGTTATCCGGCGACAGTCATGCGCGCCTGATGGTGCATCTGAAGTGACTATCCCGCCCCTCTTACCGCAGGACGGCAGTCGTTTATTTGGTTCGCATCGCCGTTGCCTCCGCGCCTGCATCCGTCTCCACATCGAATTGACCGGATCGGAGCGAAAAACCTGCCGCTCCTCCACGGGTATCAGCATCAGGTTGGCCGCAGTTCGCAGTTGCGCCGACCGCCCTCCCCGCTTTTGCGCCGCATCGGCACGTATGGGGATGGACTTGGCTTGCGTCCCCGTCTCGGCGGCGCTCGATCGTGCGGGCATGACGCCGGTCCGCGAAGGTTGCGGCCAGTCACCCACCAGAGCCCCCTCCCCGTGCCATTAGATACGCGCAGGCCAGCCCCAGGATCGTCATGGTCGACACGGATCCGCGGGATTCCTGCTCTCTATCCGTGGAGCGATGAGATCCATGCCTCTCACCCTCGCCTCCGGCGATCGCACGAAACGACAGGTAAGCGCAGGTCCGAATCCTGATTCTGCGCGCGACCATCTCATTGCCGCACCGCGAGCGAGCCAAGCTTCGCCCGGTTCAGGGCCTGCAGCACCGGGCCGAGGCTGTATCGACCCGCTTTCTTGCGCTCCACGAGTGAGCGGAGATAGCCCCCCGGACTGCTGATCCGCTCAACCCTCTGCAGGATCGCCGCTACGGTGATGGCTGCAACGTCCTCGCCCATTTCAGTCCGTGCTTCCCGCCACGCATGGGGACTGATGCCCATGGCTGCCCGGGCAAGGTCCGCGACCGAAATGAGTTCGTTCCAGGTTCGGATCTCACCGCGTGCGTAGGCTTGAATATCCGGGCAGGCGTCGAGCACAAACCCAAGTGGGTAGGTCGCTCGAACCCTCGCGGCATCGACCGCCGGGCGGTCGATGATCGGACCCGCCGCTACGGCCTTCTTCTCCTCTTCCCCGGTAGCTTTTTCATAATCAGGAGACTCGGGATTTGAACTCTGATTGTGGCGATCATTCTGCGCGGCATTGCCGCTTGATTCTGCTGTTTCCCAATGTGCCGACAACAACTTGCTCAGATCGGCCCGCAAGTCAGCCAGGCCCGCTGCTGCAGCCGATAAGGCATCGCTGGACGGGGATCTCGGCAGGCTGTCGAGAATGGCGCGGTAACGGCTGCGGAGCGGCCCGGCCGATGTTGTGCCGCCTTCTACCTCTTCCAGAGCCAGGATCAGCTTCGCGCAGTCGCGACGCAAGAGGGTCACCTGCTCACGGGCGACGCGAAGTGTTCGTGCAGCCTCTCGGATTGCTTCGGCGAGGACTGCGAATTCACAGGCGCGGGCAACCAACGGCGACAAGTCGAACCCGAAGGCCTGGGTGACAGCTCCGGTCTGGCCGCGTCGGACGTAGCGCTTCCCATTCGGGCTGTCGCGCCGGATCACGATGCCGGCTTCCACCAAAGCCGCGAGGTGCCGACGAAGGCTTGCTTCCGCCATGCCGTGCGCTCTCAACGCCAGGGCCGTGTTCGACGGAAACACGACGAGCTCGCACCCCTCCCCGGGGCTCAACGTCGTTTCGGGATGGAAGGTCAACAGGGCATCCAAGACCGCGAGGGCGCGGTCGGAGAGTCCCAGGGCCGAGCGTGCGGCGGCAAGATCGCGGAAAACGGACCACTTGTTCACGGTGGTCTCGTTTGGACAGCCGGCCGCCTGCGCCTGCGCGTGGAATTGCGCAGCCGTCAGCGATCGCCGCCCGAAGGGCGTCGTGATGTGCAGGCTCATGGTGTGGCCGAGCACCGGGCAAAGTTCGGACGTTCGCCGAATCGACGTCAAAGTGCTTGACGATGTGCCGGGAGATGTGATTCTCTACGCTTGCTTAGGACGAGAGAGGGTCTTCCGGACGCGGTTCGGGGGGCCCTTTCTTTTTGCGGTGTTCTCGTCTCCTTTCGTTCGTGTGGCGGGTCGGGTTAGCCCTTGCTCTGCCGATAGGCCGCAAGGATCTCGGGAAGCCGGTCGAGGACATAGTCCGCCAACCCAGGCTCAATCTTTTCGTCGAAGGCGAGCGCAACGCGGTCGGCTGAACGCTCGACCCGGGCCAGCTTTCGACCGTGTTCGTCCTTCCAGATCTCGGCCTTCGGCCTGCGCTCCTGTTTCGGCGCAACGGCAGCGAAGATCGCTGCAAACCGTTCGTCCGTGTTCTTGGCTTGGAACGCGGGATCACCCAGGATCTCAGTCAGGGCAGGGCGGCTCGCATCCTTCACGCGCTCGGCCAAGAGCATCCAGCGCGGGCGGCCCGCCGCGGGAGCAGGACCGATCGCCTTGAGGATGTCCTCCGGAACGCTTCGGGCCACCGAGATCAAGGTCGAGAGATCGCCCTTCCCCACCCCCATGGCCGCGGTGATCGTCTCGCGGGGAAATCCGTGTGCCTCCAGACGCAGGGCGAAAAACGCACGCTCGATGTAGCTGAGGTCGCGCCGCTCGAGGTTCTCCTTGCCTTGGGCAATGACGAGCTCAGCATCGGTAAGCGGCCGCACCACCGCGCGCACCGGTCTCTCGAGGAGCTGGGCCGCGCGTGTCCGCCGTCGGCCGAATGCGATCTGATAGCGGCCAACGGCGGTGGGGTGAGGGCGGACCAGCACCGGCACCTGCTGGCCACTTTCCCGGATACTCTCCACGAGCGCGCCGAGGCTGGCATCGTTCGCATCGTCCACCCGGTCGGCAATGAACGAGGCATCGATGAGCTTGGGGTCGAGGTCGATGACGGCCGAACCCTGCTCCAGAGCGGCGGCGGCATCCGCTTTCGCGGCCAGCCCACGCAGGGTGTTGCTCATCGCGCCGATGGCGCCACTCCGACGACGCTCCGGTGCCTGAGATGGGGGAGGGGGGTTTGCAAGTGCAAACTCATCGTTGGACTCGCCCGGGTTTGCATCTGCAAACTGCTCCGGGCTTGACGCCGGCTTAGGGGTCGCCCGGGAGCCGAAGAGCGCGTCGAGGTTCGATCGGCGGCTCATGAACGGCCCCACGCCAGTCGGATCAGCCCCTCGATCTCGCTATTGACCGCATCCAAAGCCTCGAGCGCCCGGTCGTAGGTCGAGCGCGTGATCCCCTCTCGGCCGATCTCGTAGAGAGTCTGCTTCGACAGCCCCGCGTCGGACACCGCCGAGGATTTCAGCATCGGCGCGGTCAGCACCGCGTCCTCGAACAGCGTGCGCAGCATTCCGACGATGCGGGTCTGCGGGGCGTCGTGCTGTTCGTAGCGCGTGATCAGGTAGCGCAGCCAGTCGTATTGAAGCCGCCCGCCATGCTCGGTGACGACGCCAAGCAGATCCTCCGTCATGGCCAGGAACTGGCTCATCGAAGCGACGTCGAGCATCTGCGGATGCACGGTCACCAGAAGCGCCGACGCCGCACAGAGAGCCGATAGCGTAAGGTACCCCAGCTGCGGCGGGCAATCGATGACGACCACGTCGTACTGGCTCTGGACCGATTCCAGCGCTTGCGCGATGCGGTCGAAGAACAGCGGTTCGCCGGGACGGCGCTCGCTGAGGGCGCGCGGCGTCTCGTGCTCGAACTCCATGAGTTCGAGGTTGGCTGGCACGAGGTCGAGGCCTGTAAAGTAGGTTCGGCGAATGATCGCTTCGAGAGGACGCCGTTCCGCGTCGTAGCGGATTGCGCCGTAGAGCGTCTCGTTCTCGCCGACCTCCAGTTCCGGCTGGACGCCCAGCAGAGCCGACATGCTGGCCTGTGGATCGAGGTCGAGCGCAAGGACCCGGTAACCCTTTAAGACCAGATGTTGGGCAAGATGCGTCGTTGTGGTCGTCTTGCCGGAGCCGCCCTTGAAGTTCGCGATGGCGATGACCTGGAGGTGCTCGTTCTCGCCTCGCATGGGCTGATAACGACGACCGCCACGTGTTTTCTCGTCGAGATAAGCGCGAAGCCCATGGATATCGGCGAGACTGTAGGACCGCCGTCCGGTCGATGACACATCGGGTTGCGGACCATGCCCCTCGGATGCGAGTTGCTGAATCCGCGACACGGTCACACCGACGATGCGGGCCACCTCGGTGGAGGTGAAACGGCGCAGCGACTTCGCGGAACTGGGCGGAAAAAGCCCGGAGGAGATGGCCTGGAGCTGTTCGCGCAGCACCGCGGCGTGATCACCGATCATCGCGGCTGGCGATACGGGGGGAGGGGGCGCAACCGTGTGAGCCCCCGTATACTGGTTCATCCTCTCAGGCCTCGCTTGCAGAAAAAGCGCCAAAATAGCGGACAAACTGCAACTGACTGCAGACAGTCACGATTCGCAAGCGTGAGTCGAGTCCCAAATGGTGACTCGGCAAGCCCGACCGGAGATTGGGTTGTGGGCGAATCGGTTTGATGGTGTTTAGCCCGCCCGGTCGTTCGGTGGCTTTCCGACCTGTCAGAGCAAGGTTTTACCGCCGAGAAGCCCGTCCCAGCGCCCAATAAAGACGTCCCGACCGCCGAAACGCGCGACGATGCCGTTCCACGCAGCTGCACCGTGCGGTGCGCGACGGCAACGACGCGTGCACCGCACCGACTTCGCGATCGACCTGCCGCGCGGCAGGCGGCGTTTCGGGATCCCGTACCGGCGCTTGCCAGAAACCCCGACACCAGACGCGTGATGGACGCTTACGAAGGGACGCCTCGTCCGCGATAGTGCCCCGGGTTGACGACGCGATTGCAGTTATACGCGGCACAGTGCGACGGAGATCGAAACCACGCCCGAAGGTGTCGCAGCGGAGCTGCAACCGCGAAGGAGAGCTTTTTCGGAACTTGCGAACGCGCGCAGAACCGGATCAGGTCAGCGCTTGGAAAGCGGTGTAAAACAGGCTCTGCGTCGATCCTCTCCCATAGGGACACGGAGCCTTCAGGGAGCGCACTATGGCAGATCTTTCGGGCAAGACGGTCCTGATCACGGCGGCTGGGCAGGGGATCGGACGGGCGAGTGCGCTCGCCTTCGCGGCCGCCGGCGCTCAGGTCCACGCCACCGACATCAGCGCGTACGCCCTTGCCGAGCTGCGCGCCGACGGCCTCAGCACTGCGATCCTCGACGTGCGCGACGCGGCCGCCGTCGCGAGCCGGGTCGAGCGGATTGGTCGGATCGACGTGCTGTTCAATTGCGCCGGCGTGGTCCATGGCGGAACTATCCTGGAGATGCCCGATACGGATCTCGACGTCGCCTTCGACCTCAACGTCAAGGCGATGATCCGCACGATCCGCGCCGTGCTGCCCGGCATGATCGAACGACGCGACGGTGCCATCCTCAACATGGCCTCGGTGGCGTCCTCGGTGAAAGGTGTTCCGAACCGCTTCGCCTACGGGGTCACCAAGGCGGCGGTGATCGGGCTGACCAAGGCGGTGGCGGCCGATTACGTCGCCCACAACATCCGCTGCAACGCGATCTGCCCCGGCACCGTCGAGAGCCCATCACTGCAGGAGCGGATTCGGGCGCAGGGCGATTATGAGCAGACCCGGGCCGCGTTCATCGCCCGACAGCCGATCGGGCGGCTGGGCACGCCGGAGGAGATCGCCGACCTCGCGGTCTATCTGGCCGGAGCGACCTACACCACCGGCCAAGCCCTTGCGATCGATGGGGGCTGGACGATCTGATGCCTTCGCGTTGAAACTGTGCCGGATCGGTCGGCCCTCCGGGTCTTTCGCGTCGAAGCCGGTACGCCGCAGTCGAGGGATGGCGGCGCGAGGTCGATCCGTCCCCTTCGGCCCCGGAACGCGCCCGCCCCTGCGCCCCTTGCTTTCCCAGTGCCACGCCCGTGAGATAGGACGGCCAATCGCAGCACCCTCCGGTGAGCGGACATTCAGCAAGGGTCAGGATGCCATGGCGGCCAGGGACGAAGCGACGTGGCGCGTCGGCGTCCTGTTTTCGCGAAGCGGGGTCAGCGGCATCACCGAGACCGAGCATTTTCTCGGCACCGCGCTCGCCATCGAGGAGATCAACACCGCCGGCGGCGTGCTCGGACGCCCGATCGAGCCGATCTGCTACGATCCCGCCGGCGACACCGACGCCTATCGTGCCCTGGCCCGGCGCATGCTGGCAGAGGATGGGGCCGAGGTGGTGTTCGGATGCTCGCTCTCGGCGAGCCGCAAATCGGTCATGTCCACCGTCGAGCGGCACAACGGCCTGCTCTGGTACCCGTCGATCTACGAGGGTTTCGAGTATTCGGAGAATATCATTTACACCGGAGCGACCCTGAACCAGAACATCTTCGCGCTGTCCGACTATCTGTTACAGCAACATGGCTCGCGGATCTTCATGATCGGCTCGGACTACATCTATCCCCGCGAGTCGAACCGGGTCATGCGCGACTTGATCGAGGCCAAGGGCGGCACCATCGTGGGCGAGCTTTATGCGCCGCTCGACGCCGACGAGGCCGCCCACGGGGCGATGGTCGCCGAGATCCGGCGGGTCGGCCCGGACGCGGTGTTCTCGACCGTGGTCGGGCGCGGGGCAGAGCGGCTGTACCGCGCCTACGCGGATGCGGGGATCGACCGGATGCGCTGCCCGATCGCGAGCCTGACCCTGGCCGAGGGGCAAATCCACGCGATCGGCCCCGAGCGCTGCACCGGCCACGTCCTCGCCGCGCCGTATTTCGCCGCCTTGCCGGGCGACGAGAACGAGCGCTTTGTCGGGGCCTTCGCGGCCCGGTTCGGGCCTGAGCGCCCCACCAGCATGTGGTCGGAGACCGCCTACGCGCAGGTGCATCTCTTCGCCCGGGCGCTGGCGGAAGCCGGCACACTCGATGCCGCGCGGCTCGGTGCGGCGGCCCTGCGCCAGCGGTTCGCGGCGCCGGAGGGCGAGCTGGCCTTCGACGGCGAGACCCGGCACATCTGGCTCACCCCCGGCATCGGGGTCGCGCGGGCGGACGGGCAGTTCGACGTGGTCTGGCGGGGCCGCCGGCCGGTGCGGCCCGATCCCTACCTCGCGTGGTCGCGCTTCGAGACGAACTGGCTGGACGAGGGGATCGCCGCGTGAGCGCCCCCGCGCGCAAGATCCTGGACGACCTGCGGCGGGCGCGCGCCCTCGTCATCCACCCCCGCGACGAGGAGGGCGCCGCCCTGCTCGAGCAGTTGCGCCGCCTCGGCTGCGCGGTCTCTTTGGTCTGGCCGCCGCCTGCCGCGCTGCCGCCGGAGATCGACACCCTGTTTATCCAGCTCGACGACGCGCAGGTGATGCACCTCCTGCCGTCGATCGAGGAGGCGGAGCCGGCCGTCATCGCCATCGTGGCCTACGAGAGCCCGACCTCCCTGAAGGCGATCGCCGACGTGAACGCCCACGGCGTGCTCAACAAGCCGCTCCATCCCCGCGGCGTGCTGACCCAGTTCGCCCTGGCGCGCTACCGGCGCGGCTACGAGGGACGGCTGATCAGCAAGATAAACCGGCTGGAGGACACCATGAAAGGCCGCCGTACCGTCGAGAAGGCGGTCCGGCTGCTGGTTGACCTGAACCGGATCGACGAGGACGCCGCCTACAAGATGCTCCGGGACCGGGCCACCGCCGCCCGCGTGCCGATGGCGAGCGTCTCCGAGAGTGTGGTGGCGGCCCACGAGGCCATGAGCGTTCTGGGACTGCGCATCGCGTTGGCGGACAAGACCTGATCGCAGCAGCCTGCTGCTTTTATGGTCTTGCGGTCCGGAATGTAACGCGTATCCTAATCGGACCGGGCAAGGTTGCCCCGCAGCAGCTTTGCTGCACCACATCACGGCTTTGAAGCCTCTGGTTCGCGGATGATCCTCTCCGCGTCCAGGGGCTTTTTGCGTTTTGGAGCGTCCATGGTCCAAGCGAACGATCCCGCGCGCCCGCCGATCCGGGTCTCCTGCATCCAGTTCGCGCCGCAATTCGGCGATGTCGCGGCCAACATGGCCCACGCGACGGATATCGTCCGCGCCGCCGCCGCCGAGGGCAGCCGGCTGATCGTCCTGCCGGAACTCGCCAGCACCGGCTACGTGTTCGAGTCCCAGGCCGAGGCGCGATCCCTCGCCGAGCCGGTGCCGGACGGTCCGACCACCCGCGCCTGGGCGGCGCTCGCGGCCGAACTCAACATCTATATCGTGGCAGGAATCGCCGAAGTGGCGGGCGACACCCTCTACAACGCCGCCGTGATCGTCGGGCCGGAGGGCTACATCGGCACCTACCGCAAGGCCCATCTCTGGGACCAGGAGAACGTGTTCTTCGCCAAGGGCGATCTCGGCTTCCCGGTCTTCGACACGGCGTTCGGCAAGGTCGGCGTCGCGATCTGCTACGACGGCTGGTTCCCAGAAACCTTTCGGCAGCTGGCCCTCGGCGGCGCCGAGATCGTCTGCATCCCGACCAACTGGGTGCCGATGCCCGACCAGCCGG
The DNA here is from genome assembly GCF_026540795.1 of Methylobacterium sp. GC_Met_2. Taxonomy (NCBI): domain Bacteria; kingdom Pseudomonadati; phylum Pseudomonadota; class Alphaproteobacteria; order Hyphomicrobiales; family Methylobacteriaceae; genus Methylobacterium; species Methylobacterium sp. GC_Met_2. The sequence goes on along the minus strand of NZ_JALNUM010000114.1, from coordinate 2,376 downwards.
CGGGCGAGGCCGCCATGGCCAACACGCTGCACCGGGCCGCCGCGCATTCGAACGGCCTCTTCATCGCCTGCGCCGACCGGGTCGGCGTGGAGCGCGGACAGCCCTTCGAGGGCCAGAGCCTGATCATCGGGCCGAAGGGCTGGCCCCTTGCCGGCCCGGCGAGCCGCACGGAGACCGAGACCCTCTCGGCGCTGGTCGACCTCGACGCGGCCGGCCGCAAGGACCTCAACACGTTCAACTCGCTGCTGCGCGACCGCCGCACCGACATCTACGGCTGAACCGCAGACCCGCGCCCCGTCCCCCCACAAGGAGTTCGTTCATGGTGAAATGGTCCCTCCTCGGCGCCACCACGCTGGCGCTCGGCGCCACCACGCTGGCGCTCGCGGCAACGGCCGCGCAGGCCGCCGACAGCAAGCCGATCGTCATCGGCATCCCGATCGGCCTGTCGGGCGCCAACAGCGTCGTGGCGCCCTCGGTGGTGCAGTCGGCCGAACTCGCGGTCGAGGAGATCAACGCCAAGGGCGGCGTGCTCGGCCGCAAGCTCGCCCTGGAGGTGGCCGACGACGCCTCGGGGGCGGCGGGCGCCCAGAAGGCATTCGACAGCCTGATCTACCAGAAGAAGGTCGACGTCCTGATCTCCATGGAGACGAGCGCGGCCCGAAACGCCGGCCTGCCCGCCGTGACCAAGGGGAAGGTACCCTACATCTACACCTCGTTCTACGAGGGCCATTCCTGCAACAAGAACATGTTCGTCGATGCCTGGGTGCCGGAGCAGCAGGTCCCGCCGGTGGTGGACGCCTTCAAGGCGAAGGGCGCCAAGACCTACTTCCTGATCGGCAGCGATTACGCCTTCGGCCGCGGCATGCTGGGCTTCACCAAGAGCTACGTCGAGAAGACCGGCGGCAAGGTTCTCGGCGAGGAATACCTGCCGATGGACGGCAGCGACTGGACGGCGATCATCTCCAAGCTGAAGGAAGCCAAGCCTGACGCGCTGATCACCTCGACGGCCGGCGGCGCGCCGAATGTCACGCTGACGAAGCAGTTGCGCGGCGCGGGCGTGGCGCTGCCCTTCGCCAATCTCGCGCTGGACGAGGGCACCGCCAAGAGCATGGGCGCCGATGCCGACGGCGTCTACCTTTCGGCCTCCTACGTCACCGGGATCGACAGCCCAGAGAACAAGACTTTCCTGGCGGCGATGCAGAAGAAGTTCGGCGCGGAGCTGCGCACTCCGAACGACCTCTCGGTGCCGGAATACGAGGCGATCTACCTGTACAAGGCCGCCGTCGAGAAGGCGGGCGGGACCGAGACCGCCAAGGTGCTGGAGGCGCTGCCGACGGTGAGCGTCACCGGCCCGCGGGGCACGATCCGGATGAACAAACAGCACCACGCGCCGCTGACCATGTATCTCGGCCAGATCCAGAAGGACGGCACCGTGAAGGTCGCCGGCACCTTCAAGGACGTCGATCCCGGGGAGCAGTGCCCGAAGCTGCAATGAGGGGCGGGGGCTGAGGGATCCGCGCGTCTCCCTCCCCCCTCTGCGGGGGAGGGGGCGCAGCGGCCCGTGCCGTGCCTTTCTATTCCCGCGCACCCGGAATCCCCGATGCTGCTGACCCTCGACATCCTGACCACCGCGGCGATCCTGTTCATCGTCTCGATCGGCCTCCTGGCGATCTTCGGCGTGCTCAAGATCATCAACTTCGCCCATGGGGCGTGGCTGACGGTCGGCGCCTATTGCGCGGTGGTGACCGCCAAGCTCGGGCTCAATCCCTGGGCGGCGCTGCCGCTGGCCTTCGTGGTCGGCGCGGCGCTCGGTGGGCTGGCGGAACACTTCATCATCCGCCCGCTCTACCGGCGGCCGCTCGACGCGATCCTGGCGACCTGGGGGCTCGGCATCGTGGTCGGGCAGCTCGTCACCCTGGCCTTCGGCCGGGACGTCCAGATGACCCCGAACCTCTTCGCCGGCACCATCGCAATCCTCGGCGTCGAGTATTCCGCCTACCGGCTCGTTGCGCTCGGCATCGCGCTGGCGATCGGCCTCCTGTTCGCGCTGACCATCGAGCGGACCCGGCTCGGCCTCTCGGCCCGGGCGGTGATCATGAACGAGACGCTGGCGCGCAGCCTCGGCATCGACACCGGGCGGGTGCGCCTCGTGGTCTTCATGATCGGCGCCGGCTTGGCCGCGCTCGCCGGCGTGCTGCTGACGCCGCTCACCAGCGTCGATCCCAACATGGGCGTCTCCTGGCTGATCGGTGCCTTCATGCTGGTGATGGTCGCCGACGCCTCCTACCTCGCCCTGGCGGCGGCCTGCCTCGTGTTCGGCGCCGCGCAGGTCCTGATCAGCACCTTCGTGAGCCCGATCCTGGGCAGCATCGCCAT
>NZ_JALNUM010000113.1:0-19403 GCF_026540795.1 Methylobacterium sp. GC_Met_2 | reverse complement strand
ATCAGAGGTTCGAATCCTTTCGGGGGCGCCACTTTCTACATCTCTCAACTTGAACCTGTTCGCGCGGGGCACCGCGACTGACGCCCGTGGTGTTCAACCGGAACGCTGCCGGCGACGCTGACAGGGTCGGGGTGCGGGTCGGCATCGACGCTTTCTGATGTGGCCCGCGTCGTGTTCGACCGTATCGTCCGGAGATTTCATCGAATACCAGAACTCTCTGGATCGGGCACCAGCGGGGGCAGCGTCGCCGTCGGAGTGTCGTCGGTCGGCCGCGTCGACGGCCGGTGCGCCCGGCCAAGGCGAGGCTCGCAGGACGAGCATTCCGGGCCTTCATCCCTGGGCCGGATCACGCGCGAATCCGGGGAAGCTGGCGTCGTGCGGGCGACCGCTGCCGATCTTGAACCTCGCCATGCAAGCCCCGCCTGCACAGGTTCCCGCCTGCACTGGTGCGACGCATCCGAGACGCCGCGGTGGATGAGCCGGTGGCGCGGCCACGATGGCGATGACGCGTCTTCGTCGCGGTATGTCGATTATGAATTGTATATCCTTCTACATTGAAGTCGGGCCAGCGGTTCAATACACCTTTGGGTGGTGCGTCCGGGTCGGATCGCATGCGCCATGGATCGTGGAGGGGCGTCCCTTGCCGGAGAGTGCGCCTGAACGGATCGCCCCCTGTCCGCCGCCGCGTGAGCGCATGATCAGACGCATCGCCGAAGCGCTGGGCCGGCCGGAGGCCGTGTTCCGCAAGGACGGCGCATCGGGATCCGACTTCGCCGATCAGGGTGAGCTGTTGCGGATCTGGCAGAGTCTGACCGACCACGCGGACCGCCGGAGGATCCTGGCCTTCGCGCGCGGGGTGGCGTCGGAGCGCTCCGGCGTGATCCGCCCATGATCTTCGTGACGAATGCACAGGGACGGGCAACCTTCATCAGCCCGGAATGGACCGACTTGACCAGCCAGTCCCTGGAGGACGCCGTGGGGTTCGGCTGGGCTCGGGTCGTGCATCCGGAGGATCGCGACATCGCCCGCACAACCGTCGAGTCCGCCATTCAGGCACAGAGCGCCTTCAACCTGCGCTACCGGATGCTGGCGCACGATGGCCGGGCCATGTGGGTCGCCGCCGGGGCGGTACCGTCCTTCGGCCCGCCGAACCGGACGTTCCTGGGCTTCCTCGGATCGATCACACCGATGGCTGAAGATCCCGCCGCGGAGATGCGGGCCTACGGTTCGCTCGGGAGTTTCGTGCCGCCTCCGGTGCATCCGGCGACACCGCCGAGTTCCATGCTGGAGGCCATGGCGGATCACCTCCTCATGGCCCACACCCTCGTCGAGCCCGCATCCGTGGGGCGTCTGCGCCCCCTCATCGAGCGGCTGCTGCACGAGGTCGGGGTCGAACTCGCGCGCGCCGAGCTGGAGGGGCCGGCCCAGGCCGCGTTTCACTGACGCGACGGACCGAGCCGGGGCGGCGTATCCCGGATCGTTACGGCGTGATGGTACAGGTCGAAACCGGCCGTATCCGGGCCGTGGCCAGCGCGCGGTCATCGGCACACAGCGTATCGGGTCGTTGAGGCGGCAGCGGCACCCGGCGACGGTCGCCGCCGGACTGGTTCTCCGCCAGCCTGAGGAAGCCAGCTTCCGGACCCGTGCGCTTCAACCGATGCGCGGCGGCCTCGCGTCTCTCGGCCGCCAGCCGGGCATCGTGTCTCCGCTGGGCCCGGAGAAGCGCCAGGCGTCTGTGATGGCGCAGGATGCGCAAGCGCGCGGTCCGGGCGTAGCGCCGCGCCCGGGCGGTCAAGCGTACAGGGACGGGGTCCGAGCGCACGCCACGCCCGCGGGCCCCGTCATGCGTCGGCACGTCGGCGCTGCGGAGTGAGACCGGCCGCAGGGTGGGGCGCGCAGGCCCGGCCTCCGGGACGGGGGCCGCCGCGACTGCCTCCCGCGGCGCCCGCACGGGCAACGGGTTGGACCGGACGATGTCCAGCGCCGGTGGCGGCGCACCGCATCCCCGGCAGATGGAGGCGGAGATGCGCCGCCACGTCTGGGCATCCCGGTCGACAAGGTCCCTGAGCCGGGCTTGGTCGCTCACCACCGGCCGGCTCCCGACCCGTGTCTCGCTGGGCATCTCGGTCAGGGACGCGGCCTGGGCAGCATCGCCCGCGATCAGACTGATGGCCATGATCGCGCGTACGAGACGACGCATCCACCCTCGCTTTACCGGTTGCACAGAGGTCGCAGGAACGCTGCGGGGCTGTTACGGCGCAGCGCGCGATATGGTTCCACGCTGCGTGGCCGCCCAAAACCTTCGGTCGGGGGTCAAGAGGACGACCGCGTGGCCAGGCTGAACTGGATCGGCTCCCGGACCCGCCGGAAGCGCGGCCGCGCGAACGCGCGGGCGGATCGGGAGGCGTGTGGCCGGGTGAGGTGCCGTGCGAGGGGGAGGTCGCGAGGGGTGGCCGCTCGGATCCGCGCGCGGCCGCGCTGGCGTGTCGGCAGATCCGCCTGCTGGGCGCCGACATCCGGAAGACTGGTCGCGGACGGCACATCGGTATCGACCGGCTGGGCGCTCGGTTGCTTGGCCGTCTCGCTGGGCAGATCGGCCCAACGCCGCGGACCGGGCGACAGGTCATCGCGATCGGCGGCGGATTCTGCGGACGATACGCGCGTGACCACGCTGACGGTACGGGGCTCGGCTGGATCGGACCGGCGCGTCGGCAGGAGCGCGACATAGACCGCTGCCCAGAGCGCCACGCCGGCAAGGACCGAACCGACAAGGGCAACGTGATGGGTCATGGCGCCAGCAACGGCCGGCCCGATCTTATGGTTCCTGCCGAGGTACGCCGTCGCGGCTGTCTCCGCGGACATCACGGCGCGTGGCGGTCCGATCCGCAGGCCGCAGGTCTCGCAGACAGGCATGCCAGGGGCCCGCTGGCGCGCTGATGCCGGAAGATCCTCCGGCGCCGTACCCACCGGCGGCTGAACGGGAGGGGCTACCGGACGTGAGCCGGGCGCCTATGTCGCTGACAAAGGAGCGTTTCGACCCATGATCATGATCATCATCTGCTTCCTCGCGCCGTGGCTTGCCATGTTCCTGCGCGGGAAGGTGCTTCAGGGCATTCTCTGCATCATCCTACACGTGACGATCATCGGCTGGATCCCGGCCACGATCTGGGCACTCGTCGTCACGCGGCGGGAGACGGCCTGACAGGCGCTCCGCCGAGGCATGCACTGCCTCGGTATCGCGGCGAACCGAAGATGCGGAGCCGTGCGGGGTGCACGGCTCCGACCGCCCGGTGCACCGTCAAGGCCGGGAAGCCTGGCCGCGCGCTCCGGTCCGACCCTGTCGAAGGCGTCACGGTGCCGTCGCGGACGGCCTGATTCAGTGGGGGCTGTGGTGCGGACGGCCGATCGGCAGGGCCGCGACCGAGATCAGGAAGGGGCAGTCCGGCTCCGTCGATCCGATGTTCGACAAGGGACGCGTCGTGAGATCGACGCGATGACCGCCGGTCCGGCGGCCGAGGCGCTGAACCGCGATCCTGAGCGTCTCTTCGTAGGCGGCCTCGTCCGTATCGCCCGCAGGCATGTCGGCACACAATTGGGCGAAGGCGGTACGAAGATCGATGTCGGCCATGGGTTCATCCACCTGAACTGCGCAGGCCAGGGAACGGGGACGTGGTTAATGGAGCGTTAACCCGCGCCCAGGATCGCGTGACGATCGGGGGCTTCGGTTCGGGTCGATATCCGCGGGCGCCAGGGCCGAGAATCGCCCGTCGGCGGGGACGGTCCGCGACCGATCCGCAAAGGGATTTTTAACGGTCCGTCCGCATGCTCGTCGGCTCGATGTTGTCGTGAGCGTCCATCGGGCGCCGGAGCCTTCGACGCCATGGCCCTGCTCAGTGCGATCTGCTTGCTCTCGGGCGTGACACTGGCCGGCATGGCGCCGCAACGCTCGGTCCGGCAGACAACTTTCGAAGGCGCCGGCGGCGGCCTGATCATGCTCGGCCTCGTCATCATCGGCGCCGGGCTGCCACTGTTCCGATAGCGACCGGACGCCGACCGCACGTCCTGACCCGAGGAGGGATCAGGGCGTTCCGCGCCGGCATGGCCCCTAGTGCATCGATCCAGACGGAGGCGTCAGCCGAGTCCGGAAAATTGATGCAAAACTAAAGGTCTAGTTCTCACTCGCATGAACGAAGTGCATGCGTCAGAGCACTTGGTCGCTCTCCGCCGAAGTGGACAACGGTTCGGCGCAAGAGAGCGCGCAAGAACAAAGGCTTCGCGTGGGGCTCGAGTGCAACGCGATCGGGCACCGCTCTGGCCGACCCCACAGGGTGTGCCGGCACAAAGACCTGGACAGAAACAGAGATGGCGAGCCGGGTTCGATTGCCCCGAAATTGAACGCCGCTTTAGCCGAGGACTTCGTCCGGGCGGCTTCGGACGGCCGCCACGTCGGACCCGACATCGTCCAGCGCGCAGCGGACCTGTTCCAGGGCGGAGGTCACGAGTTCGGCCGTGTGAGGAGACCCTGCGCAGTCCCGTGCCCGAAGGCCGCGCCCGTCGCACAGATACGGCATCATCTGGCCGTGAAGCGTCGCATAGGCGCCGGGGTTGGACAGCTCGTAGACGACTGCCAGAGCGTGGTAGGCCCGAACCAAGATCTCCAGCGCGACATCCGACCGGCTCGCGGCCTGCTCCCAATCATCGCTGTCCATGTCGCGCTTTGAGTTTTATTGCTGTCCAATCGACAGTTAACATGCCCCATTAAGACTGTCGATATTCTAAGCTATTGTTATTGCAGCGCTTCGGGGTGCGGGAACATTTATCGGCGGCTTATGGCTCGACTGCAACACATGTAGATGTTGGCTGATGAAATCAAGTCATCATCTGATTGCGCCCGCGTCGGGAAGGCCGAATCATCGTCGCGATCTTGTTCTCCGCCTCGGCCAGCACGCTGTTCACAAGGTGAGTGGCATTCTCGACGGTTCCGGCAGCGAGGGTTCCGCTCCGGCTCGATTCCTCGGCGATGCGGAAATTGTCCTCGACGAACGCACGGATCTTCCGCTGAACATCGACGAACTCGCCCGGGTGGGCGGTTTCGTAGAGAAGCGCCAGGGCCAAGTAAGCGCGACCGACCATGTCGAGTGCCAGATCCGCGCTCGTCTCGGAACTCACGATCTCGGTCGAGGCCACGGTGGATGATCCCTGTCGATTACATCCGAGCAGGCTAACAGAACGCGAAGGCGTTGCAATCGGCCAAGTTGTTCCGCAGGCGGTTTTCCCTGAGACATCTTGGACCGGCGGATCGGGCTTTGATTCCGTCAGGTTTTCCCCCACCGGAAACCACGGATCCATGCCGGACCTGTCACGGGCTCCTGCCGGGGAGTTGCAATCCGCGGTGATCCCCGAAGATCGTCCCGCCGCAGCCTTCTCGGGGTGGTTCGGTTGCGCCGGGCCGGTAATTCCATCCGGCGGCGGGTCGGGCGGCGCACGCGCGTCTGCGTAATCGAGCCTGTCAGAATCCCGACGCTTTCATGGAGTCGTGGCCGGATCGGGCCCCTCGGCTGTGGTCTCGCGCGGCCAAGCCGATTATCGACACCCGCAAAGGGGACGGCCTCGCCCGGCCCGTAGGATCCGGCCGAGCGCCGGAAACCCAGGAGAGTTGTGACCGTGCCCGACAGCACCCCGCGCCCCGTGATGCTCGTGATCCTCGACGGCTGGGGCCTCCGGGACGAGATTGCCGACAACGCCGTCCACCAGGCCCAGACGCCGGTGTTCGACGGGCTGATCCGGGAGCGCCCCCAGGCACGGCTGCGGACCTTCGGTGCGGATGTCGGGCTCCCCGAGGGACAGATGGGCAATTCCGAGGTCGGTCACCTCAATATCGGCGCGGGCCGGGTGGTCCTGCAGGATCTGCCGCGGATCGACACGGCCATCGCGGACGGGTCGCTGGCCCGCAATCCTGCCCTGACCCGGTTCATCGAGGCCCTGCGCGCCACGGGCGGCACCTGCCACCTGATGGGGCTGCTGTCGCCGGGCGGCGTCCACGCGCACCAGGACCACGCGGTGGCGCTGGCGCGCGTGCTGGTCGAGGCCGGCATCCCGGTCCGGCTCCACGGCTTCACCGATGGGCGCGACATGCCGCCCCGCTCCGCCGCCACCTGCGTCGCCGCCGTCGAGAAGGCGCTGCCGCAGGGCGCACGCATCGCTACCCTGTGCGGCCGCTATTTCGCGATGGACCGCGACCGGCGCTGGGAGCGGCTCACGATCGCCTACGACGCCCTGATCGAGGGGCGCGGCACCCGCTTCCCCCGGGCCGGGCAGGCGGTGGCCGCCGCCTACGCGCAGGATATCTCGGACGAGTTCATGAAGCCTGCCATCATCGGCGACTATGCCGGCATGCGGGACGGCGACGGACTGCTGAGCTTCAACTTCCGCGCGGACCGGACCCGGCAGATCCTCGACGCGCTCCTCGACCCGGACTTCTCCGGTTTTCCCCGGTCCCGGACAATCCGCTTCGCCACCGCCCTGGGCATCGTCCAGTACAGCGTCGAGCTCGACGCCTTCGCCGACGCGCTGTTCGGTGCCCTCGACCTGCCGAACGGGCTCGGCGAGACCGTGGCCCGGGCCGGGCGCGCGCAGCTGCGCATGGCCGAGACCGAGAAGTACCCGCACGTCACCTACTTCATGAATGGCGGCCGCGAGGCGCCGTTCGAGGGCCAGGACGCGATCCTCGTGCCCTCGCCGAAGGTCGCGACCTACGATCTGCAGCCGGAGATGTCGGCGCCGGAACTCACCGACCGCGCCGTCGCGGCGATCGGCTCCGGACGCTACGACCTCATCATCCTGAACTTCGCCAACCCCGACATGGTCGGCCATACCGGCAGCCTCGCCGCCGCCGTGACGGCGGTGGAGACCGTCGATGCCTGCCTCGGCCGCGTGGTCGAGGCGGTGACCGCGCAGGGTGGGGCGCTGCTGGTCACCGCCGACCATGGGAATTGCGAGACAATGCGCGACCCGGAGACCGGCGAGCCGCATACCGCCCACACGCTCAACCCGGTCCCGGTGACTTTGGTTGGCGTCGACGGGGTGTCGCTGGCCGATGGCCGGCTCGCCGACGTGGCGCCGACGCTCCTCGACCTGATGGGCCTCGACCAGCCGGCCGAGATGACCGGCAGGTCCCTGATCCGCCGGGCCGGTTGATGGACCGGCATGGCGGCTGCACCGGTCGGGCCGTCATGCCTCAGTTGCCCGCCATACGTCCCGTTGCGGGACCGGATCGTGCCAGAGCGGGGTGGGGGTGGCCCGCGCCTGGGCACGATCCATACGTGCTGCCGTCTCTCTCGGTGGGTTTGCGGATTTCCACTTTGCCCGACGCGCCGATGCTGGACGCAGCTCTCCCCCTCGCCCCGCTTGCGGGGAGAAGGCTTCCTGCCCCCTTGTCGGGGCAGGAAGCGAGGCGGCAGCCGAGGGTGAGGGGGCGGTTGAGGATGAGACTCTTCCGGATCCGCCCCCTCACCGCCGCTTCGGCTGCGCCTGCGCTTCCCGCCTGGACGACGAGGTCCATGCGGGCCTCTCCCCGCAAGCGAGGAGAGGAGGGCGACAGTCCCCGGTCCCGATCATGATCGCCCGGCACAGCCTGATCTATGTCGGCTCGCGCGGCTTCGCGGCCGCCTTGAACATGGCCTCGGTGGCGGTGTTCACCCGGCTCGCGCCGGCGGCCAGCTACGGCACCTACCTGTATGTCCTGTCCTGGGCGCTGGTGCTTTACGGGGCGACCTGCCAATGGCCGAAATTCGCGTTCTTCGCCCTCTACGACGAGGCCCGCGAGCCCGCGCAGGTCGGCACCGTGGTGCGCATCCTCGCCGGCACGCTGCTGCTTGCGGGCCTCGGCAGCGCGCTGGCGGCCGGGCTCGGTTTGGTCCCGGGTCGGATGGCGGCGGCGGTCCTGGCCTTGGCCTGCGGCACCACCCTGTTCGAGGGCGCGACCGAGATCGCCCGCACCCGCCTGCGGGTCGGGGCGGTGGCGGCCTCGGTGATGACCCGGGCCGTGCTGATCCTAGGCCTCGGCAGCCTCGCGCTGCACCTCTCGGCCGATCCGCTCGATCTCGCCTTCGCGGTGGCCACCGCCAACGCGCTCGCCTCGCTCCCGGCCGCCGCCACCATCGCGCCGATGATGCCCGGGCGCGGCAGCCGGGCCGAGGCCCTGCGCCTGTTCACCTATGGCTGGCCGCTGGTGCTCTCCTTCGGGACCGCGGCGCTGGCCCAGAGCCTCGACCGGCTGATCATCGCCAAGACCGTGGGGCCGGCGGGGCTCGGCGCCTACGGGGCGCTGGCGGATTTCCTGCGGCAGAGCTTCATCGTGTTCGGCGAGGCGATCGCCCTGTCGCTGATCTCGCTCGCCAAGCGGGAGGCGCGCACCGGCGGCATGGCCGCCGCCGCGGGGGTCCTGAGCGACGCCGCCCGGGCCATGACCCTGGTGGCGACCTTCGGCGCCGTGTTCTTCCTCTGCTTCGACGATCTCGTGGTTACCGTGCTGCTCGGGCCCGACTACCGGGCCGAGGCGCGCCACCTCGCACCGGTGCTGATCCTGGCGAGCATCCTGATGATGTTCCGCGCCTATTATTTCGGGCAGGTGATCTACTTCACCCGGACCAGCGGGCTGGAGGCGGCGGCGGCCTTCGCCACCCTGGCGACCGTGGCGGCGCTCTCGCTTCTCTTGATCCCGACCTTCGGTGCCCCCGGGGCGGCCCTCGCCTTCGCGGGCGGGCAGAGCGCGGCCTGCCTCGTACTGGTGTTCGGCGCCCGGCGGGAGGGCACGACGATGCCCCTGCCGCTCGCCGACATGGCGGGCATCGCCGGGATTGCGCTGGCCTGCGCGGCCGTCAATGCCGGGATCGGGCTGATGCCGGGGGGCTTCATGGTGCCGGGGCAGGTGCTGCGCATGGTCCTGCTCGCCGCCGGCGCGGGGGCGGCGGCGTGGCGCTACGACGTGCTCGGCTTCGCCGGTGCGATCCGCCATCGGCTCGCGGCCTGACGGAGCCCATGCCGGACACCGCCACGCTCCCGCACGGCCTCGTCGCGGCGATCCGGCTCCTCGATCCGGCGGCGGCCTGGATCCCGGCCTGGCGGGCGCTGGGGGACGGGTCCGCTATCCGGAACCCGTTCTACGAGGCGGGCTACGCGCTCGCCGCCCGCGACGCCTTCGGCGCCGGGGTGCGCCTGTTGATCGTGGCCGACCGGCCCCCCGAGGCATTGGGCGCGCGGTTCCACGCCGCTTGGCCGTTCCGTGTCTCGCGGTGGCGCTGGGGCCTGCCGCTGCCGGTGCTGATGGGCTGGACCCACGGCTACTGCCCCTTCGGCGCCCCGCTCCTCGACGGCGCTGGGCCGGAGGCGGCGTTGGCCGGCCTCCTCGCCGCTCCGCGCGCTCTCGGCCTGCCGCCGCGGCTCCTCCTGCCGAACGCCCCCGCGGACGGGCTCCTCGCGGATCTCCTGGCGGCGCGGGGCGCCGCCCGCGCCGCCTACTGGCCGCACAGGCGCGGCCTGCTCGACCTCAGCGCCCAGGCCCCGGAGGCGCGGGCCTCCTATCTCGGCCACCTCTCGGGCCAGCGGCGGCGCAAGCTGCGCCGGGCCCATGCGCGCCTGGAGGTAGAGGGCGCCGTGGCGTTCGACATGCTCGACACGCCCGCCGCCCTCGATCGCGCGCTCACCGAGCACGTCGCCCTCGAAGCGGCTGGCTGGAAGGGGCGGGCGGGCACCGGCCTCGGCCAGCGGCCGGCGGAGGTCGCCTTCCTGCGCGCCGCCCTGGCCGATCTGGGCGCCGAGGGGCGGGTGCGGATCGCGCGTTTGCGCCGGGCGGACCGGACGCTCGCCTCCCTGATCCTGCCGGTCACCGGCTCCGAGGCCTGGGTGCTGAAGATCGTCCACGACGAGGCGGAGCCGGAGGCCGCCCCCGGGGTCCAGCTGGTCCACCGCCTGACCGAGACGGTGGCGTCGGGCGGGTGGGCGCTCGACCGGATCGATTCCTGCGCGCCGCCGGATTTCGCCCTCGGCTCGCTGTTCTGGACCGAGCGGCGGATGATCGCCCATCTTCTGGTCGCGGCGGGGCACGATCCCCTCTTCCCGGTGGCCCGGGCGCTGGAGCGTCTCCGGGAGCGCGTCGCCCAGGCGCGCCTCACCGGGCGGCGGCTTACCAGCCGAAGCGGGCGATCTGCGCCAGCCGCGCCTGGGTCTGCGCCGGGTCGCGACCCATGACGGCGACGCGCCCGGACAGGTCGTAGTAGGTCGGACTGAAGGGGAGCTGGACCAAGACGATCCCGTCGTCGCGGGCGCGGGCGACCGAGGCGATCAGGCAGGGCAGGACCGTCTGGTCGGCCGGTCCTGCGATGCAATCGGCGCGGGGGCTGCCGAAGATCGGGCGGTTCGGCCAGGTCAGCAACAGCGTGGTGCCGCCCCGCCGGTCCGGGGCCGGGGGCAGGGTGTAGCTGCGCAGGAACAGCCCGCAGGCCAGCAGAACCAGCCCCGGCAGGATCAGCACACGCATCCGCCTCAATCTCCCGCGTCGAACCGCGTGCGGTAGAAGACCTCGCGCCCGGCGCCGTCGATCACGCGGACAGCCTCGGCCGGCTCGCCCGAACGCTGCGGCACCCGAGCCCGGGCGAACAGGCGCAGCGCCCGTTCCTGCGCGGTCTCCAGGCTGCCAACCCGCACCGAGATCCGCGTCTGGATCTCGCCCGGCTCCGGTCCGAGGACTTCGATGTGGAAGGTTTCGCGCAAGGGCATCCGCCTGATCGAGGGTATCCGGTTGCTGGACCCGGCGGGGTCCGACCGGGGCGCGATACCACGATCCGGGTTCCGGCGCCGGACGATCCCTTCAACACGGTCTTCGGCTGCCGCGCGAAGCGACCCAGGGACGCGCCAGTGCCGCCGTCGTCAGATGAGCCCCTGGATGCGCGCGGGTCGCTTCCGGGGCCGCGCATCGGTCGAGGTCTGCCGGGACGCCTGCCGGAACTCCGTCGGCGTCAGGCCGTGGCGCTCCTTGAAGCGGCGGGCGAAATGGGCCTGGCTGGTGAAGCCGCTCCCGTAGGCCAGCAGGCCGATCGAGAGGTGGGCGCAGGCCGGATCGATCAGGCGCCTGGCCGCCACCTCCAGGCGGCGCTCCCAGATATAGTCGGAGATGTGCCGGCCGCGCTCGTGGAACAGTTCCTGAAGGCGACGCAGGGAGACGCCGACCGCGACGGCGAGCTGAGGCGGGTCGAGGGTCTGGTCGCTCAGGTTCGCCTCGATATAGGCTTTGGCGCGCTGGACCGTGACGGTGCCGTGGGTGGAGCGCGGCACCTCCTGCGCGAGCCGCTCCGCGAGGCTCGCCATGAGCAGGTCGCTCCCGATCGACGCCATGCGCGCGGACGCGTCTGGCGTGAGCTGGTCACCCACCCGGACCAACTCTTGGATATAGGTCCGTGCCAGGGTCGTGGAGGCGAGATCCGCGCTGACCGTGAGGGCGCTGAACAGCCGGGACGGGCCCAGCATCGCCTCGAAACGCTCGCGCGGCAGGTCGAGAACCAGGGCGCTGCCCGTCTCCGTCTGGAAGACGGCGGGGCGAGCGTCGACGACGATGAAATTACCCGCGCGGCTCACCGCCTCTTGGTCGCCTTGCTGCATGGTATCTTGGCCGGAAATCCGCATGATCGCGTAAACCCGGACGTGCCGGCCGTTGCGCCGGACCGTGTCGGCCGTCGCCTCGGTTCGCATCGTCGTGTGCGAGAAGTGCGAGATCAGCAGCGGGCCGATGCCCGTCACATCCATCCGGCCCTGGAACGGGACGTCGTCGAGGATCCGCAGGTCGGCCGGCACCAGCCGCTCGCAGACCATCTCCCGCCACAGGCGGAAGGCATTCTTGGGGTGCACTCCATCCGTCGAGAAGAGCGTCTGCATGCGAAGTCAGAGCGTGGAGGCTGTACACCGCCACCCGGCGTGTCGGCTGGAGAGCCTCATACTGTATACTTTCTAATCTATCAATGATAATTAATTAATATTACTTCATTGGCTCGGTGTGTATTATAAATTGCTCCGTTGTTGGATATCGTTCAATTTTCAACGAGTTTCATTTAAATCAATATATTATCACGTACAATATTTGTGCCTCGAATACGCCGCGCGTCCGCAGCAAACCGCGACTGGTCGACCGGTCTGCTCGCCGCGCCTCGTTGCGGCTGCGGCGTGCGGTTCGGAAGCCGGACTCATCGCTTCATGCAAGACGTCCGGGACGGCGGTGTACGCAAGGGACCGACCATGCGTGATCCGATCTTGGAGCCGATCTTGGAGCCAAGTCCAATTGCCTCGCGGCCGCCCGCGGCCCTATGAGGCCTCACGCATCGGGATACACCACCGGAGAACGCCGTGGACCCGCTCAAGGCCGCCGCCGCGACGCTGCTCTGCCTCGCCCTGTTCTGGCTGGCCTTCCGGCTGACCCGGCGGCTGGTCGATCTCGTCATCGCGGGGGGCTACGCCGAGGAGCGCCGGCGGCTGGCCGAGGAGGCGGCTCAGGCTGAGTTCGAAGCCGAGTCCGTGCCGCAGACCGCCGCCTTCCAGGCGACCGCGACGAGCTTGGCCGCGGACGGGGACCCGTCATGCGCCGCGGCGATCGGCGTCCATACTCACTCGACCTCTTCGATCAGCCGCGTGCAGGGCGCCGCCGCCAAGTAGGGGTGGTCGAGCCGCGCGCCGGCGGCGGCGGCGCCCCGACGGACGCGGATCGGAGCATTCAGGGAGGTGCCGGGCATCCACCGGCCCTTGCTGGTGGTGGGCGGCCCTATGGACGGGCCGCGATCGGACACGATCGGCTTCCCGAAGAGAGGCGAGCGGTCGGGGCACCCCAGCCACCGCGGGTTGGGCCTCGTCGTCTCGAACGAGCGCTTAGCCGTGCGCGCTTCGCCGGTATGCCGGGGCCCGGTGCGTGAGCAGACGGAACAGGCCGAGACCGATCAAGCCCGTCGCGCCGGCCAGGATCACGGCTGGGCGGACGCCCGTGCGCGCTGCGGCGCGGTCGAGCGCCACCTCCACGGCCCCCGCGAGATTGGCGGCGAGCGGCACCACCTGGGTATCGAGGAACAGCTTCGGCGCCGAAGGACCCGACGGCTTCTTCAGCAAGTAGTCCCGGCTGATGATCAAACTAACCTCCGTTAAGTTTCAATAATTCTCGCGAACAAAGCTCGGTGTCCGCGGTTTCGACGGAGAACGCTGTGACGTCGCTCGTGTATCCCTGGATGCATCGGCCCGGAGACATCCCTCTTGGACAAGCCCCAATTCAAGCCGTACCGCCTGCCATCCGGGGGATGGGGCTCCGCCCTCTCGGTCGGGACCATCCTGAAGCGCGAAGGCGTGCTGGCGAGCGGTCCGATCGTGCTGAGCCGGCACAACAAGGTCGACGGCTACCAGTGCAACAGCTGCGCCTGGGTGAAGCCGGCGAGCCCTCTCCCCTTCGAGTTCTGCGAGAACGGCGCGAAGGCCGTGGCCTGGGAACTCACAGCCCATCGCTGCACGCCGGATTTCTTCGCCACCCACACGGTCACCGAGCTGCTCGGCTGGGACGACTACCAGCTGGAGCAGACCGGACGCCTGACCCACCCGCTCCGCTACGATGCGGCGACTGACACATACGTGCCGGTCTCCTGGGGCCACGCGGTCGATGAGATCGCCGGTGAGTTGCGGGCCGTCGAGGACCGGAAGAAGGGCGCGGTCTTCTACAGCTCCGGGCGCCTCTCGAACGAGGCGAGCTATCTCTACCAGCTCTTCGCCCGGCTCTACGGCAACAACAACCTGCCGGACTCGTCCAACATGTGCCACGAGACGACCTCGGTGGCCCTGCCGGTCAGCATCGGCCAGGCGGTCGGAAGCGTGACGCTCGACGACTTCGCCAAGTCCGACTGCATCATGTTCTTCGGCCAGAATCCCGGCAGCAACGCGCCGCGGATGCTGCATCCCCTCCAGGAGGCGAGCCGGCGCGGCGTTCCGATCATCACCTACAACCCCCTGCGCGAACGCGGGCTGGAGCGCTTCCTCAACCCGCAATCGCCCTCCGAGATGCTCACCGGCAAGGCGACCCGGATCAGCTCGCAATACCACCAGGTGAAGGCGGGCGGCGATCTCGCGGCCCTCGCGGGCATCTGCAAGGCGGTGCTCGCCACGCATGACGCGGCCAAGGCCAAGGGCGATTCCATCCTCGACGAGGACTTCATCCGCGACAACACGAACGGATTCGAGACCTTCGCCGACTGGTTGCGCGTCCAGGACTGGGACGAACTCGAGCGCCGCTCGGGCCTGCACCGGGCCGACATGGAATCGACCGCCCACGTCTACTGCCATTCCCGGGCGGTCATCGGCGTCTACGGCATGGGGCTGACGCAGCATCAGGCCGGGGTCGAGACCGTGCAGATGCTGGTCAACCTCCTGCTGATGCGCGGCAATATTGGCCGCGACGGCGCCGGGATCTGCCCGATCCGCGGCCACTCCAACGTGCAGGGGCAGCGCACGATGGGCATCACCGAGAAGCCCGAGCTGTTCGACCTGGATCGCCTGGGGCAGCAGTTCCACTTCGAGCCGCCGCGCGAAGCGGGCTACAACACCGTGGAGGCCTGCGAAGCGATCCTGCGGGACGAGGTCCGGGCCTTCATCATGCTGGGCGGCAACTTCGCCCGGGCGATCCCCGATCACGGCCAGATGGAACCGGCGTGGCGCCGTCAGCGGCTGACCGTGAACGTGATCACCAAGCTCAACCGCACCGCGCTGCTGCCCGGCACGATCAGCTACATCCTGCCGGTCATCAGCCGCCTGGAGATCATCGAGACCGCCAAGGGCCAGCAGATGCTCTCGATGGAGGACACCTCGGCCTGCGTCCACGGCAACCGCGGCGTCCGGCGCCCGGCCTCGCCGCACCTGATCGGCGAGATCCGGCTGATCTGCGAATTGGCGCAGCGGGTGCTCGACCCCAACCCGCGCGTGCGCTGGGACCTGTACAGCGACGATTACGCGGAGATTCGCAGGGAGATCGGCGAGACGCTGCCGGATTCGTTCTGGGATTACGAGCGGCGCATGTGGGAGCCGGGCGGCTTCCAGCGCGACCTGCCGGCGAAGCGGCGGGAATGGCGCACGGAGTCGGGCCGGGCCATCTTCGTCACACCGACCGGTCTCGACGAGGACGCCGACATGCCCGATGTCGGCCACGATATCCTGCGGCTGATGACGCTGCGCAGCAACGACCAGTTCAACACCACGGTCTACGGCTATCACGACCGCTTCCGGGGCATCAAGAACACCCGGAACGTGGTGCTGATGAACCGTTCCGACATCGACCGCCTCGGGCTCAAGGTCGGTCAGCCGGTGACGCTGCGGACCGTGGCCCATGATGGGATCGACCGGGCGCTTTCGGGGCTGCTGGTCGTGGCCTACGACATCCCGATCGGCTGCATCGGCGGCTACTACCCGGAATGCAACGTGCTGATGCCGATCTGGCATTACGCGATCGGCAGCAAGACCCCGGCCGCCAAGGCGATCCCCGTCACGGTGCACGCCGACGGCGATCGGGTCCTGGAGCCGCAGCTGGAATACGCCACGGGTTAAGCCATCGCTCTCCGGTGGCCTGCGATCGCGCGCGTCACGACAGGGGCTTGGCGGCCGACCCGCCGGCAACGCGATCGGGCACGTCACTAGATCTCGAGCCCCGCCACCTGCCGCAGCGCCTCGCCGGCGATCATCGCGGCCGCCACCGCCACGTTGAGGGAGCGCAGGCCCGGCCGGATCGGCACCACGATCCGGGCCTCGGCCGCCGCGTGGACCGCCTCCGGGGCGCCGGCGGATTCGCGCCCGACCATCAGGCAATCGTCTGGGCGGAAGGCGAACGCCGTGTAGGGCAGGGCGCCCGCCGTGGTGGCGAGCACGAGCCTGCACCCCGCGCCGGCCCGCCACGCCTCGAAGGCTGCAAAGGAGCGGTGCCGCGTGATCACCACGTGGTCGAGGTAGTCGAGTCCCGAGCGGCGCAGGTGGCGGTCCGAGACGTCGAAGCCCGCGGGCTCGATGATCTCCACCGCGAGCCCCAGGCAGGCCGCCATGCGCAGCATCGTGCCGGTATTCTGGGGGATGTCGGGCTGGTAGAGGGCGAGGCGCAGCATGGCCTGGGCTTTGTGGCGGGCGGTTGCCGCCCCGTCAAAGGACCGCCGCGCCGTTGCGCAGTCGGCAAACCGCCGCGCTTTCGACAGCGCCCGGCAGATCATGCGGAACTTAAGCTCCGCCAGAGCCTTAAGGCGGCGCCACCCGCGTCCGCGGCCCACGACCGAAAGACCTGATCCGATGCGCAAACCACTCCTCGCCTCGGCCCTCCTGCTGGCCGGCCTCGCCACCGCTTCGGCCCAGACTGCCACCCCGAATGCGGGCGGCGCCAGCCCCGCCACCCCGGTTCCGGGGCAGCCCGCAACCATGGCCGACAACCTGCGGCCGACCTTTGTGGTCCAGACCCCGGACGACCGGGTCGCCAGCAAGCTCATCGGCACCAGCGTGGTGAACGGCGCCAACGAGACGATCGGGCAGATCGCCGACATCGTCCTCGACGAGAAGAACGCCGTGAAATCCTGGGTGATCGGGGTCGGCGGCTTCCTGGGCCTCGGCTCGAAATACGTCGCGGTCGACCCCTCCGTGGTCACGCTCAACCGGACCGACGACAAGACCCTCCAGGCCCGGATCGACACCACCAAGGATCAGCTCCGCGCCGCGCCCGAATACATCTACCTCGGCAAGGAGCCGCCGAAGGGCGCGACCCCGGCCAACCCCGCGGGCGACCCGGCGCAGAAGCTCTGACGGACGCGGCAAGCGGGCCGGCGACACCGGGCCCGCTTGCCTCCACGCGGCGTTCCGTGCTGTGCCCACCTCCGTCCCGAGGTCGGAGTCCGACACGATGCGCCGCGCCCTCATCCCGCTCCTCGCCTTCTGCCTCGGCCTCGTCGGCATCACGGGGGCGGCGGTGTTCGCGTTCATGCCCGAGAAGGCGCCGGTGGGCGTGCCCGGCGTCGGCGGCCCGTTCACGCTGGTCGATCAGGACGGCCGCACCGTCACCGAACGCGATTTCGCCGGTGCGCCGCATCTCGTGTTCTTCGGCTTCACCCATTGCCCGGATGTCTGCCCGACGACCCTGCAGCAGGTCTCGGACGTGCTCGCCGCCCTGGGGCCGAAAGCCGCCAACATGCGGGTGGCCTTCGTCACGGTCGATCCCGAGCGCGACGACCCGGCGAGCCTGAAGACCTATCTGTCGAGCTTCGACCCGCGCATCACCGGGCTGACCGGCAGCCCCGAACAGGTCACCGCCACCGAGAAGGCGTATCGCGCCTATGCCCGCAAGGTCCCCGGTAAGGACGGCGACTACACGATGGAGCACACCGCCATCGTGTACGTGATGGACGCGCAGAACCGCTTCCTCGGCGCCCTGGACCTCTCCCGGCCCGCCGCCGACACCGCCGCGCAGCTCGCCAAGAAGATCTGAAACCGGGAGATTAAGATCTGAAACCGGGAGATTAAGATCTGAAACCGGGAGATTCCACAGGGATCATCCCTTTGACGGGGTCTCGAGGCAGAGCCCTGAGGCGTCGGGCAAGACCAGTAAGTTGGTCGCTGCCCTGACGCCCGGGCCGGCCCGCCTACAGCGTCATCCCGGCGTGGAAGCGGTCGGCGGAGAGCGGCAGCAGGAACTGAACGCCGAACCCGCCGTCGAAGTAGCGCACCAGCCGCCCCGGCGTGCTGCCCACGGTCACAAGCGTTCCGAGCGGCAGCGCGAGCGGGCTGGCGATCGCCACGCCCGACATGGAGATGTCGATCAGCCGGGCCTGGACCGCGTTGCCGCCGTCGATGCGCAGGGTGACCCCCGGCTGGGTCGGCACGAGGCGCTCGTGGGAGCGCCCCTCCGGCAGGCCGAGCATTTCCCGGTTGGCAAGCCATGTGAGCTGGGAGGCGAGCTTGTCGCGCTTGCGCGGGGTGGCGTTGAGCTGGACCGCGAACCCGTCCGCGCACAGGCGGGCGATCCAGCCCTCGATCCGGCCGATATGCTCGAGATAGAGCACCACCCGCTCGCCGACCTCGCCCCGGACTGCACAGGTGAGGCGGACGCCGCCCGGCGACATGTCTATGGTCTGGCAGGGATACTCGCGTCGATCCGCCAGCATGTAGCGGCCGAGGACGGAGATCCGCACGCGCTGGTGGCGGCGCTCGTCCGAAGCGCTCCGCGCCGGGTCGGGCGCCACACGGGGCTCCATCTCAGCGGTGATGTCGACCGCGATCATCCCGGGACTAATCCTCCTGCGCGATCAGCAGAGTCGGAGCCTAGAGCGGGACCGTTACGAAACCCTTTTTTTCCCCTCAGCGTTGTACTTGCCCATTATTATCTCGCACAGCGCGAACCAGTCGGCCCTGTACAACCCTCAGGTCTTGCTTAACCCCGTCCGCCGGCATGCACGACGAGGTGCCCGCGGCGCACGGGCCCCGGGTAGCCTGCGCTGGACCGGATCACCGGGCGCGGCGGCGGCAGGGTATCCGGCCGGCGGCTCGGCAGGATGCGCAACGAGGTGGTCTCCGCCGTCACGAGCGGGCGCAGGCCGATCCAGGGGGGCGTTCCGTCGAGGCTGAGGGCACCGAGCGCCCGGACCTGGGTGCGGCCGCGGTGGCGCAGGGGCAGGAGCAGGAGTTCGAGGTCGGCCACCTCGCCCGCCGCGTTGGTCCCGCGCAGGCCCGCCACGACGCCGAGGGTGTCGTTGGCGACGATCTCGATGATCCGCCAAGGGTCGACCGCCTGGGCGCCCCACAGGGCGGCGAACGACTGGCCCTTCAATTCCCGGCCGTACAGGGCGCAGACCCGCGTCCCGGCGAGCCGGACGGTGGCTTCGCTGGCCGCCATGTCGAGTTCCAGGATCAGGCTGTCGGCCAGGAGGTGGCGGATCTCGCCCGGCTCGATCTCGCCCCGTTCCGGGGCGGCGCGCTCGCCGCGCAGACGCTCCCAGTAGGCGTGGAGCATGCGGCTGGTGGGATGCTTCATCGGTGTCCCGACTCTAAACGCCTGTGGTTCATCCCTGGATCGTTCTGGTACATCCGCGAGGCTGTAGCCGGCCGGTCCGGGCCTTCACGGCGTCCGGGCGCACGCCCCATGCCGGCCCGTGAGCCGGCCGTAC
This sequence comes from Methylobacterium sp. GC_Met_2, assembly GCF_026540795.1. NCBI lineage: Bacteria > Pseudomonadati > Pseudomonadota > Alphaproteobacteria > Hyphomicrobiales > Methylobacteriaceae > Methylobacterium > Methylobacterium sp. GC_Met_2. The sequence goes on along the minus strand of NZ_JALNUM010000113.1, from coordinate 207 downwards.
CGCTTCGGCGTCGGCGAGACAATCGGGGCCGTTGCATCCCTGACAAACGGGCCATCGACCGATCGGACGGCCCGGTCGGGGTTGTCGGCAGCCGGAAGCGGGAGAGACTTTGCAGGACGGCTGAACGGGGGCGTCTGAACAGGTCTCTCCGCGTTACGATCAGTCACCACGGAGGCTTCGGCCGATCAGACAATCCGTCATAGCCGG
>NZ_JALNUM010000112.1:0-19414 GCF_026540795.1 Methylobacterium sp. GC_Met_2 | reverse complement strand
TGCAGTTCAGCAAACCATTTGGTAGCGTAGTCGATCCGCAGCGGGTGTCCCCCAGGGGCACCGGGTTCGTCAAAAAATTGTACATGTTAGAAGGTGTGTCGCGCGGTTCATCGTCATTGCTTGAGGAAAACTTCTTCAAGCCCATCGACGATCGTGGTGCGATCGTTTTGAAAAAATTCGAGTGTGGCCAGAAGGTATTTGACGGTGCTGAACGTGTGGCTTGGACACAGTTCATCCTGTCTTTGCTTTTTCGGCACCCGGAAAACGTCGCCGCGGTCAAAAGCCGATTGTTCGACACATTGACCAAAACCAGCGCATCGGCCGAGTGGCGCTGGCGCCGCCAGAGGAAACCAGGGGACGCTTCGTCGCTGCACCGAGCGATGCATCATGAGATCGAGCAGGACCCCGCACAGGTGCAACGCCAAGCACTGCAGGTGGTCGCCGATTTGGCCGCGAGCGAGCGGATCGGGACTCCGATCGCGAAGATGTTTTGGGGATCGACGTTGCTACCGCTCAGCGTCGAACCGTTGTTCAGTTCGGACCGTCCGGTGCTGAAATTCGGAGGATTGGACGACGCCGGCTGCCACATCCTGATGCCGATCGGGCCGAGACGGATTTTTTGGGCTGCTAACAGCCGTGAGATGGCCAACACGATCATGATGCGGGCGCATGCGCCGATCGCTGGTTTCATCAACCAGCAGACCGTGCGGCGTGCCGTGAGGTACGTTTACGCCATGAGCGACAATCGACTGACGTACGTTCAGGAAAACATGAGCGTCGAGCCGGATCCATCGTCCGCCGAGATGATCGCGATGCTCGACCGCCGTAGTGCGCTGCGCCGCATGAAGCGGACGTTCAATCCTGCCGGTTGGAAGGCTGGAGCTTGAGCCTCGCCGCCCGATCCGATCATGGGCTGGCGGGGCTTTGCCGTGTCGACACGACCAGGGGCTAATACGCAACGTAGCCCGCGCCCAAGACGCTGCTGAACGTTTCACACGTCGTTGTCGTAGCCGTCAGGCATCAGTCACAGTAAGGGAAATCGGATCGTGGCCGACTCAGACGCTTCGGTCGAGCCCTCGCAAGGCCGGGCAACTCGGCATATACCAAATTCCGACAAATTTCCGTTTAGTAAATAGACCTTTGTGCTCGTATTAACGCATTACAGCGGTGAGCGCATCATTTTATAGTCGTATCAAGTCTCGCGACTTGGGATGTAAAATTGCGCTCAAGGGACCAGAGTATGCTCGACAAAGCCGTTTCGTCGCTGTGTGTTCGGGTCGTCGGATCACAGGCCATCGGGTGGGTGGTGCGGGTGCTCATCGCCGCGACTTCGCGGCCTTTGACATCACCGATCCCGGTCCCAATCCGAGTTTGGTGACCAACGACCCGGGTCCGCTGAGCCGGCAGAGGTCGCCGTACCCAGCTGAGCGACTACCGAGCGCGGTGCAATTCATGCGGCTCGGGCGAGATCCCCTTCGCTCGCCGACAGCGCCCGCTCCAGCGCGGTAAAGCAACTTGGGTCGAAGGCCTTATCGAGGTCGGCGCGCATGATACCCAGCGCCTTTTCCAGCGGCATCGCTGCGCGGTAGGGCCGATCCGCGGTCAGCGCGTCGAACACGTCGGCGACCGTGACGATGCGCGTTTCCAGCGGCAGTGCGTCCTCTCCCAGACCGCGGGGGTAGCCTTTGCCATCCAGTCGTTCGTGATGGCTGCCCCCGATCCGGGCCATATCGCGGAAGGCCGGCACCCGCGCGAGGATCGCTTCGGAGAGATTGGCATGCGCGCGCATGTCCCGCCATTCGTCGTCGGTGAGCTTACCGTTCTTGTCGAGGATCGTGTTCGACACCCCGAGCTTGCCGATGTCGTGCAGCAGCGCCGCCCGCCGTAGCCAGCGCCGCCGTTCCGCGTCGAAGCCGAGTTCGGCCGCGACCATGTCGGTGTAGACCGCTACCCGTTCGGAATGACCGGAGGTGAACGGGCTCTTGGCGTCGATCACTTGAGCGAAGGCGCGGGCGATGTCGTCGAGGTAGTCCTCGTCGATCACCACGCCGCGCCGGGCTGGCTCCAAGGCCAACACCGCCGCTTCCAGGCCGTCGGATCCCAGTGTTCCCCAGAAACCAGGTGTGGACGCTGCACGCTCGAAGCAGACGACCGCGTGTGGGTCGAACCATCCGCCCGAGCGACCCCGTACTTCAGCCAGCGCCGCTTCGGGTCCAGCCGCGGTGTGGAACACGTCCACCACTTGCGCCATCAGCGCGATCCGGGCGTAGAGCGGGATGTCCGCACCGGCAAGCTGATCGGGGTGACCGCGGCCGTCCCAGTGCTCGTCCAGCGCGTGGATCGCGTCACAGACCGCGGGTGGGAAGCGGAGGAGCCGGGCGATTTCAGCCCCGCGCTGGCAGCGAGTTTGGATCAGCTCGTGCACAAGGGCGCCGCCGTTGCGAGCGATGTTGAGGATCGCTTTGAACCGCTCGGCCAGCCCGGCTTTCAACCCGGTGTGGGAGAGTACATACCCCAACACCTTCGGCAGGCTGTCGGGCACGGTCTTGAAGTCGTGCTTCAGCTTGAGGTCGTCGGCGAGGTACAGCGCGCAGAGCCTGGCAGCGTTGCTGGAGCAGCCGAGGTCCTTGAGCATGACGGTATAGTACAGTTCCCACAACTCAAACTCGGACAAGCCAAGCTCGCGTCCGATGTGCATGCCGATGTACGTTGCGCGCACGCAGTGACCGGCCGGCTGCCCCTCGGTGAGATCGAGCGCGTGGCTCAGCGCGGCGAGGATGTCGCCGAGGCGGATGCCATCGTCCGACCCGACGGAGTGTTCAATCGGGCCACATGCCATCCCGGAAGCCTTTCACGTCGTGTCAGGGCCGAGATTACGCTGGTTTCGTTAAAGACTTTGTTCGAAAACATGCTGCGTGATACGGGCACAACTCTATTTTGTGCAACGATCTAAATTTTACAACCAAGAGTAGAACCAGAAAGTATTTTCGGTTCATTAGTGTGGGCGTCACGAAGCACCGCTGATGACGGTTCCATACCGTTCGATTTGATTATCTTTTGATCAGACCGCGTCAGACTTTCTCGCCGGGACTCATCACCACTGATCCGTGGCTAGGAAGGCCCCAGCGGTCCCGCTCCGCTTCATCAGCCACGCTCAGATCACCGCCAAGCAAGCTTGCCGGCAATCAGGCACGTTGACGGTCGCTCGTGGGTTCGCTCACCCCACTGAGGCTGCGGAGCCCAGCCACGGCGAGATCCACGCTCCAGACCCGGTCGCGTCCGAGCTGCTTGGCTTCGTACAGGGCGATGTCTGATGCCGCGACCAACGCGGCCGGGTCGCTGGCTCGGGCGCGGATCATTTCGGCCGCCCCACAGCTCACGCTGAGCACCCCATGTGGGCTTCCGGCATGTGACAGCGCCCATCCGGCGACCGCCACCCGGATACGTTCCGCCACGACCACAGCCCCGGCGAGGTCGGTGTCCGGTAGCAGCACCGCAAATTCCTCACCCCCGATGCGGAAGCCGGTGTCGAACCGATCATTCAGGACCGCGTCCAGCGAGCGTGCGATCAACCGCAGCGCTTCATCACCGTGCTGGTGCCCGTAGAGATCGTTGAAGCCCTTGAACCAGTCCGCGTCGAGAATGAGCAGCGACAGTGGGCGTTGACTGCGCACCGCCCGGCGCCATTCGCCATCGAGGGCTTCATCGAACAGGCGCCGGTTGCCCAGGCCGGTCAGCGCGTCCGTCGTGGCCAGGGCCGCGAGTTCGGCGTTCGCAGCCGCTAGACGCAGCTCCGTGGCCTTGTGCTGGGCCAGTTCACGTTGCAACCGCCGGGTCAGTCCCAGCACCGCGGCAAGCAGGATCGCCACGACGCCGCCGAGCGTGAGGGCACGCCACCACCAGGTGGCAAAGGCTGCACCGGACTTCATGCATGTGCTGAGGACGAGCGGCAACGAGCCCACATGCGCGTAGACGAAGTTATGCTCGCCCGTCCCGACCACCGCCGGTCCATGAAACGTGCCCTCTCCCTGCAGGGCCATGTGCTCGTAGCTCGGGTTGCCAGCCACGTGCGCGTCGATCCGCGTCGGATCGTACGGGGCGCTCATCAGCACGGTTCCACCCGGACCGTAGAGTTCGAGCCGGCCGACGTGGCGGGTGGTGGCGGCTTCGAAAAGGTTGCGGAAGTAGTCGAGTTCGATCACTGCACGGACGACGCCCGCGAAGGAACCGTCGGCGTGCGAGAGACGCCGGCTAATCGGGAGCACCCATTTGCCTCTGATGCGGCCGACGAACGGAGCGCCGACGTGCAGGGTATCGTCGGCGTGATCGCGGTGATGCTGGAAGTACTCCCGATCGGCGATGTTGAGCTTAGGCGGGTCGCTGTCACGCGAGCTGAGCACCGTCGTGCCGTGCTCGTCCGTCACGATGAGCGCGCCGAAGTTGCGTGCAGTCGAGGCGCGGTCGAACAGGATCATCCGGCGGACAGCCGGCTCGGCATCGCGCACGGCCGGAATTTGGAGGCCATCGACCACGGCTTGAAGTGAGAGGTCGAGGAGTTCGATGTTGCGGGCAATGTCGCGGCTAAGCACCTGAACCAGGGCGTGAGAGGCTGCGTCGGCGCGCTCGGCCGCGTCGTCGTGCATCGTCCAAAGCATCAGTCCGGAGACGCCCGCGAGGCCCGCGACAGTGATCCAGTTAAGCGCCGCCACCCCTCTGCTGGACAGGGCAGGGATCGAGGATCGGCGCGGGCGAAGCAGGGTGAGCACGACCGGACCGCTCCAAAGTCGAGAAGCCGGACACTCCGGTTACAATGCTCAGTTGCTAAGTCAGGAACTGCTAATGATCGGTTGTAATCTTACCAATTATTTTGAATTACATTCAACCGCTGATTGTGAATGATGCGGCAAGCTGCTTTGTCACATGCAGACGAGATCCGTCATCGAGCTGATACGTCACCCCTCGCTGACGGTGCTGTGAATTCACGGCCTTGTTCACCCGGCGCTTCCGAGGCATGACAGAGCGTCCGATCGAACAATTCTAATGAACGCATTTCGTCACGAAGGCCGTGCAACACTGTCACCGCTGCAGGTGCTCGCCGAGCGTGACCGGCGTCAGCTCGCGCTCGCCCGATACGCGATCCTCGACACCGCACCGGAAGCCGAGTTCGACGCGATCGTCCAGGCCGCCGCCGCCGCATGCGGTATGCCATTGTCGCTGATCAACTTGATCGACATCGACCGCCAGTGGGCCAAGGCGATGGCTGGGAACGGACCCGCAGAACTGCCGCTCAGCGCTTCGATTTGTGTGCTGGCGGTGGAGCAGGATGACGTGCTGGAGATCCCCGACGCGACCAAAGACCCGCGCACGGCCGACAACCCGCTGGTAATCGGCGAAGCCCACTTGCGCTTCTATGCCGGCGCACCGCTGAAGACGCCGGCGGGCGTTGCCATCGGCACGCTGTGCGTCGCGGATGATAAACCAGGCCAACTCACCGAAGCGCAACGCCTGATCCTTCGGACACTGGCGCAGCAGGTCGTGACCACGATGGAGCTGCGGCGCACGCTCCGTCAGCACCAGCGCAGTGACCATCGCAGCAGGGCCATTTTGGACAGCGCGATCGATTACGCGATCATCGCCATGGACCTCGAAGGGATCGTGACCAGCTGGAACACCGGTGCCGAACGCATCCTGGGGTGGACCCCAACGGAGATGTGTGGGCAGCCCGCACACGTGTTCTTCACCGAGGAGGACGCGCGGGACGGGATCCCCGAGCGGGAGATGGGAGCGGCTTTGCTGCATGGCCGCGGCAACGATGAGCGGTGGCACCGGCGCAAGGACGGCAGTCGCTTTTACGCGCTGGGCGAGATGATGCCGCTCAAGGACGAGGACGGCGCGCCCGAGGGGTTCATCAAAATCCTGCGTGACCGCACCGAGCAGCGATTGGCGGCGGAGAAGCAGCGTGCCGACGCCGAGTTTATGCGCAGCGTGCTCGCGTCGTCAGCCGACTGCATCAAGGTGCTCGATCTCGACGCCAAGCTCACGTTCATGAGCGAGGGCGGTCAGCGGGTGATGGAAGTCAGTGACTTCAACGCGATCAAGGGCTGCCCATGGCCGAGCTTTTGGCAGGGACAGGGCAATGCCGATGCGCTCGCAGCTTTAGAGGCAGCGCGGGCTGGCGATGTTGGGCACTTTCAGGGTTCGGCCGCGACCATGGCCGGTACGCCCAGGTGGTGGGATGTTCAGGTCACGCCGATGCTCGACGCCGATGGCCGACCGGAGCGGCTGCTGTCGGTGTCCAGAGACATCACCGAGCAGAAAGCGGCCGAGCAGCGGATTGCCGCCAGCGAGGTCCGCTACCGCGGCTTGTTCGAGGGCATGCACGAAGGTTTTCACACCGGTGAGATCATTCGCGATGCCCAAGGCGCAGCGATCGATTTCCGCTTCGTGGAGGTCAATCCGGCCTTCGCGAAACAGTCCGGATTGCCGGCGGATACAGCCGGCCGCACCATGCGCGAGGTCGTGCCGAACATCCCCCAGTGGTTGATCGATACGTATGCCCGAGTGGTTGGCACCGGCGAGTCTGAGGTCTTCGAAATCGCCGTGCCGCAGCTCAGCCGTACGTTCGAGGTCCGCGCTCGAAAGAGCGAAGGCGAACGCTTCGTCGCGATGTTCCTCGACATCAGCGAGCGCAAGCGGGAGGAAGAGCGTCGTGCTGCGCTGATCGAGGTGGGCGACCGGTTACGGAATACGAGTGAGCGAGCTGAAATCGTCAGCGCGGTCGCCGAGATCACGGGCCGAATGTTTGGGTTGTCCCACGCAGGCTATGGCGCCGTCGATCCAGAGCGCGAGACCATTTCGATCGAGAGAGAGTGGACTGCCCCCGGGCTGACGAGCATCGCCGGGGTACACAAGTTCCGTGATTACGGCTCATATATCGAGAGCCTGAAAGCGGGCGAGCCGGTCATCATCAATGACGTATCCGCCGATCCCCGCACAGCGAACGACGCGGCCGCGTTGGGGGCGATTGACGTACGGACGCTGGTCAATTTTCCGGTGATGGAGCGCGGTCGCTTCGTGGCGATCTTTTATGTCACCAAAGATGGGCCTTATGCCTGGTCACCGGAGGAGATTGGGTTCGTGAGCAACGTCGCCGACCGCACCCGCGCGGCGATCGCTCGGGTCGAGGCCGAAGAACAGCAGCGTATCATCAACCTCGAACTGAGCCATCGCATGAAGAACATGCTGGCGATGGTTCAATCAATCGCCACCCAAACCATGCGCACGGCCGGCGATGTGGACACCGCTAGGAACGTCTTGGCAGCCCGGCTGATCGCGCTGGGCAAATCGCATGATCTTTTGCTTGGGGGCGCCCGTAGCAGCACACCGCTGCGGGGGCTGATCGAAGAGGCACTCCAGCCCCACACGGATAGGCCCGATCGCTTCGTGATCGAAGGGCCGGCTTTGAACGTCGGCTCGAAAGCCGCGATGCCACTGGCGCTGATGCTGCACGAACTGGCGACCAACGCTGCCAAGTACGGTGCCCTGTCAACATCGGACGGTCGGGTGATGATACGCTGGACGATTGACGGAGAGAATATCAATTCCCGGGTTCAGCTAGGGTGGTCCGAGGTTGGTGGGCCGCTGGTCGTGCCGCCGACGCAGACTGGGTTCGGTACGCGACTGATCGGACGTGGCTTAGCCGGTAGTTTCGGCGGTGAGGTCGAGCTGAGCTATCCCCCCGGAGGCGTGATTTGTACCATCGTGGCACCGCTTAAAGACATTCAAGCCGGTGACACTCCCTACTCTGCCGGCTGAGCGGTATCCAAGCCTTTCACGCGGTCATCGTCAGCGGCATCAAGCTGTTTCAACAAACCAGCCAAATGGTTCGGGATGGGCTCGAACATCAGCCCGGAATACATATCGCGCAGCTTGTTCCCGACCTTGCTGGATTTCACGGCTCTAGACTTCGAGCTGGTCCTTACCATATTTTCGAAATGCGTGAGGAAATGCTTGAACTGATGGCGGTTATGGCTTCCGGATCCGCCAAGATGAACGCTTTGGCGGCTGATTTGATCGATGCTGCTGACTCCTTAGAGGGTCAGCCAGTCGCCGATGTGCTGCGTGGCCTCGCTCGGCGTCACCGGGTCGGGGCGCTGATGCTCCAAGGTAAACTCTCAGGTCTCACCGCGGAGTTCGTTGAGCGGTATGGTGAGGGGGGGGTGAGAATGAGACAGCCGCGCATCCCCCCGTGGTAGCCGCATGCCGCTTTCGGAGGAGAGCCGCAACTGTCCGGCCGCGATGCCGTTAGGTCTTTCATGGCCGACGCACACACCCCCGTCCCGTTTACAGTATTGATCGTGGAGGACGAGAGCCTCGTGCGCATGCTGGCGGTCGATATGCTCGAAGACGCGGGATTTCAGGTCATTGAGGCTCCCACCGGCGATGCGGCTTGGGCCATTTTGCAGAACCGCGACGACATCGATGTGCTGTTCACAGACATCGAGATGCCGGGATCTTTGAACGGTTTTGGCTTGGCAAATCGCGTCGCGGAGTATTGGCCGCACATCCGTTTGGTGATCACGTCCGGGCGGTGCCGGCTCACCGACGAGGATGTGCCGGACCACGGTAAGTTCGTACCCAAACCATATTTCGCGGCCCAGGTGCTTACGGCTTTCGAGCAAGCCAGTCCGGGCTAGGACGCGCATGCTCGGCGAGTTGGCCACGAAAGCGCCGGTGGGATGGAGGAGGCCATCACCAAGCTGAGGCTTGGTGGAGGTACTGCTGCGCCCAGTCCGTTTCAGATGGCCGAGAAGCTCGGCTGGGTTTGTGCTGCGTGAGTTGATCGCGTTCCGCGAGAGGAAGCCCGCAGGCGGATTAGGGACCAACCGGATCAAGGCTGAAGGCAAAGATCCACCCAGGCTCACCAACTCAAATCACCTCGCTGACAGGGCATTTCGGGGTGCATCGAGGTGGAAAACGGAACCACCCCAAGCGGTGCTGGTTGACCATCAGATTGGATTTGTTCTAATTCGTAAGTACGCGCGGTCCCCGACCGCTAACTGGGATACAGGAGCTACCGATGGCCAACGCGACGTGCCAGAGCTGCAAGTTCTTTGACGATCACCACGGCAACGGTGCCCAGGCGCAGGCTGATGCCGGCTTGTGCCGCTTCAACCCGCCGGTCACTCAGCCGACGCCGGAGTCCAAGGGCTTGTGGCCGGTCGTGGCCACCGAGGATTGGTGCGGTCATTTCACGACCGAGATGACTGCGGCCGAGTAAGCTCGGACCCAATCAAACCATCAGGGCCAGCCTTCGGGCTGGCCTTTTTTGTTTGGGCAACCGTCGGCATTGAGTCGATCTGGTTCAGAGATCCGCGCAGTGTGCCGCGATCCGCTCGGCGAGCCGATCAGCCGTGAGGGGTTCCTCGGGGTGATCGTGTCTCAGCGCCGCCAGGGGCATTTCAGGAAATTTGGCTTCGTTCAGGTCTTGCACTAAGCCGAGGCCACCGTGCGCTGTGATCGCACGCATGCCATCAGCGCCGTCGCCGTTCGCACCACTGAGTATGATCCCAACCACGCGCTCGCCGTAGGCTTTGGCGGCCGAGATGAACAACGGATCGGCAGCTGGACGCGCGAAGTGGACCTTGCTCCCACGATCCAGCCAAGTCGAGCCGAAGCCCAACCGCATGTGGTGGTCAGGCGGAGCGACGTAGATCCGGCCGCGCTCGACCACCTCGCCGTGCTGGGCAAAGGCTGCTGGGAGATTTCCGCGAGAATAGAGGATGTCGGGGAGGATGCTTTGGTTCGTCCCGATGTGCTGGACGATGAACACGGAGGCGCGACAGGTGGGCGGCAGCGCGGTGACGATCCGCAGGAGCGGATCCAAGCCACCAGCGGAGGTGGCGATGACGATGATGGCACCCATTCCAATGCAACAACCGCCGCCGTAGGTGCCGGTTCGTTTGCGCTTAGCCGATCGGTGGAGGACGATTGAAAGGAACGTCCGTTTTGGGGCGAAAGGCCAGAGTTTGGCTGCCACTCATTGCAGCCGATCCGGCCAGTCCGATTTGGGTATGCTCCCGCTGCACCGTTAGCCTCACGGGGCTGCCGAGTTGAGTCCGGCTGTCCAAACTGAACCGCTGATCCACGAACCAGTCCAGCGGAACCACGCCCGGCGTTCCGTTAGGGCCTGCCCTATTGGAACACAACGACTGGTAGCACGAGCAGCAGTGTCGGCAATTCGATCGGGTTGCCGACATGACGTTGAGGTTGCTTTCGACCTTTCTCGGATCCTCGGAAAGTCCGCTTCGCGGCAGGGTGATGGAGGATGGCCCACGGCTGGGTTGGGTGGATTGCTGCCCGTCCGCTTTTCGGCGGCGATGAATGGAAGCGGACATCGTTGCTGCGCCCGCTCTCGACCCATGACGGGCCCTCAGACTCGATATTGCGGCCCCACCTCGATCATCGAACGGATGCGCGCCGCCATGTTCTCGATTGCGAACGGTTTGGTGAGCACCGCCATGCCGGGCGAGAGCTTCCCGTTGCCGAGGATAGCGTTTTCCGCGTAGCCGGTGATGAACAACACTTTCAGGTCCGGGCGATGCGTCCGTGCAGCATCAGCCATCTGTCGCCCGTTCATACCGCCGGGTAGGCCTACGTCGGTGACCAGCAGGTCAATGCGCACGTCTGATTGCAGGATCTTAAGGCCTGCTGCGCTGTCGCCCGCCTCGATCGACGTGTAGCCGAGATCTTCAAGAATGTCGGTGACGAGCATGCGCACGGTCGGCTCGTCGTCGACGACTAGGACGGTCTCGCCGTGGTCCGAACGGGGCAACACGGTGGCGGCGGCATCAGTAGCGTCATCAGCGACTTCGCCGTAATGGCGCGGTAGGTAGATGCACACGGTCGTGCCCTGACCGACCTCGGAGTATATGCGCACCTGCCCGCCGGACTGCTGGGCAAAACCATAGATCATCGACAGACCGAGCCCAGTGCCCTCGCCGATGGGCTTGGTGGTGAAGAACGGCTCGAACACCCGCGCCACTACCTCCGGTGGCATGCCCGTCCCGGTGTCGGTAACGCACAACGAGAGGTACTGCCCTTCCGGAATATCATGCTTCTTTGCAGCCCACTCGTCGAGCCAACGGTTAGCGGTCTCGATCGTTATGCGCCCCCCATCGGGCATGGCGTCACGGGCATTGATGCAGAGGTTCAACAGTGCATTTTCAAGCTGCGACGGGTCCACCAACGCAGGCCAGATACCGGACGCACCGACGACCTCGATCGGAATTGTCGGGCCGACCGTGCGCTGGATCAACTCCTGCATGCCCACAGTCAAACGGTTCACGTCGGTGGGTTTGGGATCGAGGGTCTGGCGACGGGAGAAGGCTAGTAGACGGTGCGTCAGAGCTGCAGCCCGTCTTGTGGCCCCCTGCGCCGCCGTCATGTAGCGGTCCACGTCCGTGAGGCGGCCCTGCTGCATGCGGGTCTGCATCAACTCTAGCGAGCCCGAGATACCAGCCAGCAGATTATTGAAGTCGTGCGCCAGCCCGCCAGTGAGTTGGCCTACGGCCTCCATTTTCTGAGACTGGCGCAGGGCCTCCCCCATTCGCTCGCGCTCGGCAGCCTCGGATTTAAGAAGCTTGTTGGCCCGCGCGAGTTCAGCCGTTCGGCTGGTAACCAGGGTTTCAAGGTTGGCGCCCGCCTCACGAAGCTGTCCGGCTTGGGTTTCGAGTTCGGCGTAGAGGGCAACCACGCCCCGGTTGGTCTCCGCCAGTTCGGCGTTGAGCCGCCGGGCCTCCTCCTCCCTCTCGGTCAGTTCTGCGAGGCTCGCGAGCAACTCCCGGTTCTGCTCGCGCATGGCGGTTTGCGGTCCGTCCCTCCATGAACGCATCGCCTCAGCCAACCCGACGATTGACGGGCCGTCGAGCGGCGGCCGACCGTCCGGAATGACCTTGCCTAGGACTACACTGGTGCCGGTGGCGGGGTTCGTGGCCACCTCGAACCGATCCATCAGCCTGCGCGATCCGGTGATACCGATGCCGAGGCCCGTCGACGAACGGTACCGGCCTTCGAGGATGGCCGGAAGCTCGGTGATGCCAGGACCCTTGTCACCGATCCGGACGAGCAGGAGCTGGCGGTTTCCCTCGACGTCGACGCCGAACTCGACCCTACCGCCGCCGGCATAGTCGTGCGCGTTGCGGGCGATCTCTGAGACGGCCGTTGCGATCCGGGTCTGGTCCGGAGCTCCGAAGCCGAGTTGCCCGGCCACGCAACGAGCGCGCTGGCGCACGGTGAAGATATCCTCTTCGTGCGCGACCAGCATCGTGATGAGCGGCCACCTCACGCCTGAAAATCCCGGACGATCATAACTGTTGCGTCGTCGCGTCCCCGGGCGAAATCGCGATATAGAACTGCTGCGATCAAAGTCGGATGAGCCTCCACGAGACCCGGGTAGGGATCCAGCGACCAGTTCGTGCCGATCCCGTCTGAGCACATCACCAGCAGGCTTCGCGGCGTGAACGGCTGATCGAACGCTTGGATACGGCGGGCGACGAGCCCAGCGGTTCCGGGCAGGGAAACGAGGCGCTTGGTCTCGCCGCCGGTGACCACGGCGCCGGCGACGTTTCCGATGCCGGCGAAGACCAGCGTGCCACCCCCGGGTTCGTACCGCGCCACCGAGACGGCTGCGCCACGGGTATGTCCCAGGCCGGCATGAACCGCCGCTATGATGTCGGCCGGTTGCTCCAGTTCATGGTTGCGGAACGCGCGAACGGCGGCCTCGGACGCCTGTGCTGCTTGGGGTCCGTGACCGAGGCCGTCCACGACGAGCACCGTCCAGCCGTCGCCATGCGTACGGATGCAATGGGCATCCCCGTTCACAGTCTCGCCGCGGAGTGGGACACCGACCGCTCCCCAACGTGGAACCGGAGATGGGCCGATGTTCGACGCCTTGGGTACCGTCCCCGCGATCCGAGCGAGCACAACGAGTCCACGTCCAGGCCAAGTAGCGATGTCGAAGGTTTGGGACTGCCGCCGGACTGCGCCGAGACCGGTGCCGGGGCTTCCTCCGGTGGAATGCCCGTCACGCAACGCGCCGGCGATGTCGGCAACGCCCGGGCCTCGGTCCAGGGCGAGGATCTCCACGCCGGCGCCGGTCTCGTCCTCGAAGGTACCGATCAGCATCTCGCCACCCGTCGCGTACTTGACGAGATTGGTCGCGAGCTCAGTGGCAACGATCGCCACCCGGCCGTCGGCTATCTGGTCGAACCCGAGGTCTTGCGCAACGCCGGTCGCCCGACGCCTGGCCTCGGCGACTTGGCTCGCCTCCGTCACGGTCACGCTGATCATGCTTATTTCCAGCGTGCGATGGTGACGCGGGTCCCTATGCCTACGGCCGACTCGATATGGAACTCGTTGGATAGCCGCTTGGCTCCCCCAAGGCCGAGGCCGAGGCCGCCGCCCGTGGTGTAATGGTCGGTCAACGCTTTCTCGACGTCGGGAATGCCCGGCCCTTCATCCACGAATGTCAGCCGCAAACCTCGTCGTCGCGCTTCCTGGAGGAGCTCGATGAGAACCTCGCCGCCGCCGCCGTAGTCCAGCGTGTTGCGGGCCAGCTCGCTCGCCGCCGTTACGAACTTAGTCTGATCGACGAGGCCGAAGCCGACCTCGACCGAGCAGGTTCGCACCGCCTGACGAACGCGCACCACGTCCTCTCCGGAGCGTATCGGCAGGCGTTCAGTCCTCGTAACGGCCACGGGCACTCCCCCGGCCATCGACACCATCCTCTGCGAGCCGCTCCTGGATCATTGCCATGCCGCGCTCGACATTCAGGGCCGTCTTGATGCCGGCAAGCGTCAGGCCGAGCTCGACAAGCGTAATGGCGACGGCGGGGCGCATGCCCACAACCACGGTGTCGGCGTCGAGGACGCGCGAGACCGCGGCGATGTTGTCGAGCATGCGCCCGATGAACGAGTCGACGATCTCCAGGGCGGAGATCTCAATGAGGACGCCTCGAGCGCCTGTCCGTGCGATCATCGCCGTGAGGTCCTCCTCTAGGGTGACGGCGAGCCGGTCATGCATGTCGACCTGGATGGTGACGATGAGCGCGCCACCCAGCTTGAGGATCGGAATACGGTCCATGGCGCTATCGCAGAGCCTCGTTGGAGGGCGCCTGGGGCTTGCGGACCACGGTACGTCCGGTCCTGCGGAGCGCCAGGGCAAAGGCGTCGGCCAACGTCGCCTTGGAGACGACGTTCAGTTCGACGCCGAGGTGGACCATGGTCTGGGCGATCTGGGGACGGATACCGGAGATGATGCAATCGGCGCCCATCAGCCGGGCGGCGGCAATGGCTTTCAGCAGGTGCTGGGCGACCAGCGTGTCGACGGTCGGCACCCCGGTGATGTCGATGATGGCGATCTCGGCTTCCTCGTCGACGATGGCCTGTAGGAGGTTCTCCATGACGACGCCGGTACGGGCGCTGTCGAGGGTACCGATCAGCGGCAGCGCGAGGATACCGTCCCACAAGCGTACGACCGGGGTCGAGAGCTCAGCGATCTCCTCGCCCTGACGCCCGATGATCTCCTCCCGGCTTTGCAGGAAGACCTCCATCGTATGCAGGCCGAGTTGGTCGAGCACCTTGCTCACAGTCCACGTTCCGGCCGCGATCTGAGAAGCGTCGGTAGCTGAGACCCGGTTCAGAGCATCAAAAATCGGCTCCTTGAGCGAGAGCACGAAGTTAGCGGTATCGGTCGGGGTAAAACCCTGGATAGCCCGCGAGCGGGAGATATCGGAGAGGGTGTCGCGCAGGGGACCGTAGGCCTCCCCACTGGCATCTGTCCCGCCTGCGCGCAGGGCCTCCCGGAAGAAACCAAACACGGACTTGGCCTGTGTTTCGAGTTCCGCCTTTCGGATGCGGCCGGACTGCAGTGAGCCGCCGGTCTTAAGCAGACCGAGCCATCCATCGAGGACCGCGGCCTCCTCCTGGGTCACGGTCCTGATGAGGACCTCGGTGCCGTCCGTCGCCATTCGAATGCCTTGGGCTGGATCGCGTTTCGTTCTCGGGCGCGTGTAGCCTACCAGGGACGGCATCGATAGCTGGGACAGGGGCGAAGGCAGTACCGATCGGCTGACCAAAGGCCTCCGTGAACAAGGGCAGCAGTCGCTCCCACGGAAATGTTCCATTCTCGTCGTCAAACAGCCGCCGAGCCAGGTCCACATTCTAATAGCTACTGTCGCAACTCGCACGACATAACTGAGCCGGAAACTGACCGTCCGGTTCGGGGAGGAGAGTTAGGGTCCGCTGCCGCCACTTTTCGAAAACTAGGAGCGTACGCTTACGGGGCAGCCGATGAGACGAGGTAGCACGACCGAACGGGTTGAATGTGTCGGCGCCTCAGCGCGACAATCCGATCGCTTGTAAGACAAACTCGTAGCGTGCAAGGCCCCGTCATGCCTATCCGTCGAACCCTGACCGTCTCCATCACACCGGAGCAGGACGCGCTCGTACGCGATTGCCTTCAGTCCGGGCGGTTTGCGAGCGCCAGCGAGGTCGTCCGTGCCGCGCTCCGCCTCTTGGAGCACGACGAGGTCCGCCTTCGTCAAAAGCCTGTGCCGCAAAGGTCCAACAGGTCGGCGCGCGCAAGTGGCCTGGATCAGCATCGGTGAGTAGCTCCCGCGAGCAGGCCCGCATCGAGGTTGAACTCGTTCGCAAAGACGGCAGCCACGATCCGTTCACAGCGGCCGTCCGCGCCACGCGGATGCCGATGATCATTACGGACCCGCACCAAGCGGACAATCCGATTGTGTTCGTGAACGACGCCTTCTTGAATTTAACCCACTATTCACGCGAGGAAATCCTCGGTCGGAACTGCCGTTTTCTGCAAGGTCCAGCGACCAACCAAAGCGATATCGGCAAAGTTCGTGAAGCGATTAAGCAGCGGAAGCAGATTGAAATCGAGCTTCTAAACTACACAAAAAACGGAACGACGTTCTGGAACCGTGTTCTTGTCTCGCCCGTATTCGACGAGCAGGGTGCGCTTACTTATTTTTTTGCCTCTCAATTCGATGTTACGTTTGCGCGCGAACGAATGCGCACCCTCAATGAAAATCTGACCGCAAGCGAACGGACCCTGTTCGGTGCCAATGTCGAGCTGCGGGCGAACGAAATACGTTTGAACTTCCAGCTCGCTCTCAATGCCCGCTTGCGCGATCTCACCGACCCCGTGTCGATGATGGCCGAGGCGACAGCCGCACTCGGTGGCCACCTCGGGGTCGCACAGGTTGGGTTTGGTGAGATCGATGACGCTCAGACGCATGTCACCGTCGCGCGCGATTGGAACGCCGGACCAATCCCATCCGTGGTCGGCACATGGTGCATGGACGATTTTGGTCCAGCATTCATAGCCAAGCTGAAGACCGGCCAGACGATGGCCATCGCTGACGTGCGTGAGAATGATTTGACGGCCAATCCATTTGTCGCCGCCGCTTATGACCAGATCGGCACACGCGCCATCCTCGACGTACCGCTTGTGCGGGAGGGGCGGATGATGGCCATGCTGTTCATCCACCACGATCAACCGCGGCAGTGGCACCCTGCGGAAGTCGCGTTGGTCGAGGAAACCTGTTCCCGGTTGTGGGCGGCGGTCGAGCGGAGCCGTGGTGAGACGCGGCTGCGCAAGAGCCACGCGTCCCTGGTGCAGAGCCAGCGACGGCTTGATGCCCTGATCCGCTCCTCGTCCGAGGTTCGCTTTCGGCTCAACGAGGACTGGTCGAGCTTGCAGCAGCTCACCGGCAACAATTTCATCCCCGACACGACCACCGACACCTCGGGGTGGCTCGACAGCTACATCCCGGCTGAGGACCGGGCGGCTGTCCGCACTGAGATCGCCCGCGCGATCGCGACCAAATCGACCTATGCGATCGAACACCGGGTCAACCAGGCGGACGGCACGATCGGCTGGGCATCTTCACGCGCAGTCCCGCTCTTCGATGATCAGGGGGAGATCACAGAATGGTATGGCGCGGCGACCGACATCACCGATAGCCGTCGTGCCGAGGCGGCGTTGCGCGAGAGCGAAGCCCGCCTGCGCGAACTCAACGAGACCCTTGAGCAGCGTGTCGCCGAGGAACTGGCGAGCCGCAGTCAGGTGGAGGACCAGCTCCGCCAGTCACAGAAGCTCGAAGCAGTCGGCCAGCTTACGGGGGGCGTAGCGCACGACTTCAACAACCTGTTGACCGTCATCCGCTCATCCACCGACCTGCTTAAACGATCCGACCTCTCCGAGGAGCGGCGCACGCGCTACATCGGCGCGATCTCCGACACGGTCGACCGGGCCGCCAAGCTCACAGGGCAACTGCTGGCCTTCGCCCGCCGCCAAGCCCTCAAGCCCGTGGTGTTTGCGGCTTCCGACAGCGTACGCGCGCTTTCCGATATGATCGGTACGATCACGGGTTCGCGGATCAGGGTCACGCCTACTCTTCCCGAGGAGCCGTGTTTCGTGCTCGCCGATCCGAGCCAATTCGATACTGCGTTGGTCAATATGGCGGTGAATGCGCGCGACGCGATGAACGGCGAGGGGCAGCTTACCATCCAGGTGAAGCCGGTCGATGGCATCCCGGCCGTACGCGCCCACACCAGTCGCGCAGGCGCGTTCGTCGCCGCCTCTGTCACGGATACCGGCACCGGCATCCCGGAAGATCGCCTGGACCAGATCTTCGAACCGTTCTTCACCACCAAAGAGACCGGTAAGGGCACCGGGCTGGGGCTAAGCCAGGTGATCGGGTTCGCCAAGCAGTCGGGCGGCGACGTGACGGTCGAGAGCGAGGTTGGTCAGGGCACGACCTTTACGCTCTACCTCCCGCGCGTCGAAGCAGCGGATGTGCCGGGCGAGCCGGACGATACCGGACCTTTGGTCGACGGGCATGGCATGTGCGTGCTTGTGGTCGAGGACAACGCGGATGTCGGCACGTTCGCGGTCCAGTCGTTAACCGACCTTGGCTATGTGACAGTGCTCGCCAGCAATGCCGAGGAAGCACTGGCAGAGTTGCGGCGAGACGCTACCCGGTTCGACGTTGTGTTTTCGGACGTGGTGATGCCAGGGATGAGCGGCATCGATCTAGGACAGGCAATCCGCGCACAGCATCACGACCTGCCTGTGGTGCTGACCTCCGGCTACAGCCATGTGCTGGCCCAGAACGGCACCTACGGGTTCGAGCTGCTGCACAAGCCGTACTCGGTCGAACAGCTCTCGCGCATCCTAAGCAAGGCTGCGACCTGGAAGCGGCGCAAGAGCATCATCGGCAGATGAGGCAGCATCGACGTGATCGGGCGCCCGCAATGTCCAGACAGCCTGCCCGGTCGCATCCGTCAGGACGGCCAGACTGAGTGCCATCTCAGCGGTCGAGCACTCGTAGTGCTGCGCGACGCCGATGGCTTCATCCGGACTGTCCGCGCTGATCTCGACGGTGTCGAACGCCGCGCCAGCCCGCCCATCCGTGAACCGCAATACGCACTTGAGGGTATAGATCGGCACAACCGGCTCCAGTCCGCCTTCGCGAGCGTCACCCGTAGACGGCTACGCGGATCATGATCCCTCCGCGTGGCTCTGTGCGAGCCAAGCCCAGGCATCCGGTTCCTCGTGGAGGTCGAAGGTCTTGGTCTCCACCGGCATGACCATCCCGGATAGGTTGATCATAGCCTTGGCAAAAGCCGGAGCGCCCACCACGACGTAGCGTTGGATATGCGCGACCGACCGCACCTTCACGCTGGTAGCGTACCCATCGAATGTCGCGCCGAGATCTGAGCCTTCGTAGTTCGACATGATGATGAGCATGTCGATTTTGTCGTGCGCCTGCATGGCGGTATCCGTCACCGAGGACATCCATTCGATGTCGGCCTTGGTGATTTTGTCCTTCACCTCGAAGGCGAGGAGGTCGGAGCGTGGGGCCTCGCGCTGGATGACCGATCCATTCGGTGCACTGCTCATGGCATGTTCCTGTCGCTTGGGCCTTCGCTGTACCGAGGGCGCAGCGCCGCCGATGGAAGGCCCCACCCAGGATCACGGGTCACGTAAAAGGTTGCGGATGGCGAGCATCCGCTCAGGGTTGGAGGCGGAACGTCCTCTTCCATGCGAATGGCCAGGTTTTAACTCACGCCTGATCGAACGCGGCATAGGCAGTAGACATATCGTCATCAGCTACCTAGTCGGAGACATCAGTTGTACGATGAAAGTCCAGCTGATGAGCTTACAGCTTCGGGGCTGAATAAGCTGCAAAGATATATCTGATTTTAAGAAACTGTGGCAGCGATCTGTACGTCCGACATGGGTCGCGAGCAGTCCGTCCGCCTTGAGGCAAGTGACTAACTTCCGCTCCCCACCCTTTTCGGACGCTGCCACATGCAGCCATGGGCGC
>NZ_JALNUM010000111.1:0-19478 GCF_026540795.1 Methylobacterium sp. GC_Met_2 | reverse complement strand
CATCTCCCCAAGGTCTCCCCCGCGATCCGCCGCTTCATGGTGGCGTGGTTCGAGCGCTATCTCCACCGCCATCTCGACGCGTTGCGGATACCGCTCTGGAGCACGCCCCCCGACCGCGGCCACCGCGGTCCCATCGTGGTCTATTGCAACCATCCCGCGTGGTGGGACGCGGTCCTGATCATCGTGCTGGCCGGGCGCCTCTATCCGGAGCGGCCGAGCCGCGCGCCGTTCGACGCCGCGATGCTGGCGCGCTATCGGATCTTCGAGCGGATCGGCGCCTTCGGGGTCGATCTCGACAGCCCCCGGGGCGCCGCACAGTTCCTGGCGGCCGCCCGGACGATCCTGGCCGCGCCTGACGGGATGCTCTGGATCACCGCGCAGGGCCGCTTCGCCGATGCCCGCGGGCGGCCCCTGGCGCTACGGCCCGGTGTGGCCCGTCTGGCCGAACTCGCGCCCGATGCCCTGTTCGTGCCGATGGCCGTCGAATACGCCTTCTGGGACGAGCGCGGCGCGGGCGCCTTCGCGGCATTCGGCGCCGGGATCCCGGCCTCCGACCTCGCCGCCCTGCCCCGGCCGCAACGCCTCGCGCGGCTGGAAGCCGACCTGACCGCGACCCTGGACCGGCTCAGCGCCGATGTGATCAGCCGCGAGCCGACCCGCTTCCGTGCCCTGATCTCGGGCCGCAAGGGCGTCGGCGGCGTGTACGACCTCTGGCGAAGTCTCGCGGCCCGGCTCTCCGGCCGGCGCTTCGATCCGGCCCATCGCGCCGCGGACGGACAGGACCGCGCCGCGTGAGGGCTTCGACTCCATCCCGCACCCATGCGATGCAGGGGCCGGGCGGGATCCATCTCCGGCACGGACCATGACCGATTCGATCCTGACGGCCCTGGCTCTCCTGGGTCTCGCCCTGGCGCTCCTCCCGGCGGTGCTGACGGCGGTAAATCTCGCGGTCCTGCGCCGGCCGTCGCCGGAGGCGGATCCCGATCGCGTCTCGATCCTGATCCCGGCGCGCAACGAGGCCGGCAACATCGCCGCCACCGTCCGCGCGGCTTTGGCCAGCACGTCGGTGCCCGTGGAGGTGATCGTCGGCGACGACCATTCCACCGACGCGACCCCGGAGATCGTGCGGTCCATCGCCGATCCGCGCCTGCGCCTCGTCGCCGTGCCGGCGCTGCCCGAGGGCTGGACGGGCAAGAACCACGCCTGCTTCCACATGGCCGGCCTCGCGCGCGGGCGACATCTCCTGTTCATCGATGCCGACGTGCGGCTCGAGCCGGATGCTGCGGCATCCCTGGCGGCGCAGTCCCGCCGCACCGGCGCGGCCCTGATCAGCGGCGTACCGCGGCAGGATCTGGGCACGCCCGGCGAGATGCTGACCGTGCCGATGATCGACTTCCTGCTCCTCGGCTATCTGCCGGTGCCGCTGATGCGCCACCTGCGCGACCCGTCGCTCGGCGCGGCCTGCGGGCAACTCGTCCTGATGGAGGCCGCGGCCTACGCGGCCACGGGTGGCCACAGCGCGATCCGCACCTCACTGCATGACGGCGTCCGCCTGCCGCGCCTGTTCCGCGCGGCCGGCCACCGGACGGATCTCGTCGCCGCCGCGCCGCTGGCCACCTGCCGGATGTATCACGGCTTCGCGCAGGCCTGGGCGGGCTTCTCGAAGAACGCCCACGAGGGCATGGCAACGCCCCGGGCTCTGCCGGTCTGGACTCTGCTGCTCGGGGGCGGTCAACTCCTGCCGCCGCTCCTCGTCCTGGCCGGCCTGCTCGGCCTGATCCCGACCGCCGCCCTGATCGCCGCCGCTTCTTCCCTCGCCCTCTCCCTGGCGACGCGAACGGCCATCACCCTGGCGGTCCGGGCGCCGCTCGCGACGATCCCGCTCCACCCGGCCGCGGTCGCGGTGGCGCTGGCAATCCAGTGGAACGTGCTGCTGCGCCGGGAGCGGGCCGGGGCCGCCACCTGGAAGGGCCGCAGCTACCCGGTCCGCGGGGTCTGAAGCCGCCCCGATCCGGCGCGCGAAAATCATCGCTGCGCGGGCTGGCACGGCTCGGTGCCGCGCCCTTGCGTCTGCGGCCTCAGCGACACGAGGAGCTGCACGGTCGGCGCGTCGCCGACCTGCCGGGTCAGGTGACCGGCCCGGCTATCCGGACCCTGCGGTTTCGACCCCGAATCGGCGTTGAACTGGATCTCGCCGGGCCCCTGCTCCATCACCGTGCCGTCGGTGGCCTCAACCGACCAGCGGCCCGACAGGGTGACGACCCATTGCGGGCCGGGCGCCGCGTGCCACGGCCCGACATAGCCGACCGGAAGCACCGCGTAGGCGATCGATGCCACGTCGCCGGGCGGCGCGCCGACATATTGCGGCGGTGCGGGCGGCGCGTAACTCTGGAAGGCGAAGTTCTTGAGATCGCAATACTGGACGTGGCTGCGCCCCTCGGCATCGGCGTAGAGCACGCCGTACCGTAGGGTCGGTGGATCGGCGGTGGCGAGGCCCGCCGGCCCGGATGGCGCCGGCGCGACATTCAGCGCGGGCGTATCTCCAGCCGCCCGGGCGGCCCCGCCGCCTGCGAGGACCGCGATCAGGAGGGCTGCGACGCGCGCTCTGCAGCTCGATGACGCCATCGTTTCACACCCCCATCCGGCTTGCCGCGAAGACCGCCTCGTCAGCAGCCGCCGGCGATGCGACAGCTTCCCTGCGCCTGACAACGCGATCAGCTCCGGGGACTCGGACGGGTGCGCGCGCGCGCCGCACCGGCTTCGTCGGGTCACGCCGGGCGATGCGGCGGCGCCTCCAGGCCGGGCTCCGCCAGGATCCAGGCCGCCGTGTCGGCGTCCGCTCCGGCGACCGGCAGATGCAGGATGATCGGCGTATCGTAGGGATGGCGCGCCTTCAGGGCGGCCGACAGGGCATCGGCCAGCCCTTCGCGGCTCTTGAGGATCGCGGCGACTTCCTCGCTCCGCTCCACCGCACCCTTCCAGCTGTAGACCGAGCGCATGCCCGGCAGCACGTTGATGCAGGCAATCAGCCGTTCGCGGACCAGCGCCTCGCCGATGTTGAGGGCCGAAGCGGCATCCGGAAAGGTGGTGTAGACGAGAAGCGGACGCTCCATGCTATGCCTCCAAGTCGCACAGTCCAAGTCACGCAGTCCCGGCGAGTGAGGGGCATGCGGGGCAGCGACGTCAACCGGGCGGTTCGCTCATCAGCACTGGAGCCGTGACGTGATGACGCCCGACGCGACCTCGACGCGACCGCCCGGCCTCACCTGACCCATGCCGCATTCCAAAAAAATCGCCTTCGTGGCGAGCCCGACCGGCTACGCCCGCGAAGCCGCCGCCGCCCTGATGCGCCGCTACGACCACGTCCCGCCCGAGGAGGCGGATGTCGTTGTCGCGCTCGGCGGCGACGGGCTGATGCTGCAGGTGCTGCATCGGTTCATGGACAACCCGAAGCCGATCTACGGGATGAACCGCGGCACCGTCGGCTTCCTGATGAACGAATTCCGGGACGACGACCTCCTGGAGCACGTGGACGCCGCGCAGCGCAGCGTCATTCATCCGCTGGTGATGGACGTGCTCGACACGGAAGGCCGCTCGCACCGCGCCCGGTCGATCAACGAGGTCTACCTGCTGCGCCAGACCCACCAGACCGCCAAGCTGAAGATCGCCGTGGACGGGAATGTCCGGCTCGACCTGCTGATCGCCGACGGCGTGCTGGTCGCGACGGCAGCCGGCTCGACCGCCTACAACCTCTCGGTCGGTGGCCCGATCCTGCCGCTGGATGCCAAGCTCCTGGCGCTGACGCCGATCTCGGCCTTCCGGCCCCGGCGCTGGCGCGGCGCCCTCCTGCCGGATTACGCGAAGATCCGGATCGACGTGCTCGACGCACCCCACCGCCCGGTGGCGGCGGTGGCCGACCACACGGAGTTCCGCCGGGTCTGCACGGTCGAGACGTCGCTCGACCGCACCACCGAACTGGTGCTGCTGCACGATCCCGGCCACAGCCTCGACGAGCGTATCTTGCGCGAGCAGTTCGGGTGAGCGTGCAGATCAGGTCCGCCGCGGAGCGCGATCACGCGGCGATTGTCCGGATCATCCTGCCGACCATCCGTGCCGGAGAGACCTACGCCCTCGACCGCGACCTCAGCGCGTCGGACGCGCTCACGTATTGGACCAGCGCCGACCGTAAGACCTATGTGGCCGAGCAGGATGGAGCGGTGCTCGGCACCTACTACCTGCGGGCCAACCAAGCAGGCGGCGGTGCCCACGTCGCCAATTGCGGCTTCATGACCGATGCGGCGGCAGCAGGTCGCGGGATCGCCCGGGCCATGGGCACACATGCCCTCGAACAGGCGCGCGCGCAGGGCTTCACCGCGATGCAGTTCAATTTTGTTGTGAGCACCAACGTTCGGGCCGTGCGGCTTTGGGAAAGCCTCGGCTTCGCGGCGGTGGGCCGGCTCCCGGGAGCCTTCCGGCATCCCGGACTCGGATCTGTCGATGCCTTGGTGATGTTCCAGACGCTCTGAGACCAGCGCGCCGCGGGAGGGCTCCAGATCCTGGAGGCCTCCGCGCCGCGTCCGCTTCAGGCCTGCGGCGCAGCCACGAGATCGCTCTCGCGGATCGCCCGTTCCCCGCCCTGGGTGCGGATCCGGTAGCTCGGCTCGCCCGTCTGGTCCGCCGGCATCAGCCGCAGCACCTCGAACACCTCGCCAGCGCCCCGGTCACCCGGGAGTCCGAGCTGGGGCCGGCAGACACGCTCGCCGATCTTGAATTTGTGAGACATGCCGAACTCCTGGATGCGGCGTCGATAGGCCGAGGCGGCTCAGCGCTTCTTCTGAGCCTTCGCCTTGCGGGCGAGGTAGCGGGCGTCGCGCTGGAGCTTTTGCTCAGCCTGCAAGGCCTTGGCACGCTCCTGAGCGGCGAGCTGCTCGGCGTGCTTGCGCTCGATCTCGGCGAGGCGCTCGGCCTCGGCCTGAGCGGCGGCACGCTCGAGTTCGGCCTGACGCTGGGCCGTACGCTCGGCGGTTCGGGCATCGCGCGCATCGACCACGGCGCGGCGGGCGGATTGGCGGGCGAGGACCACCGGATCATCCGCGGACGGGCGCGCCCGGAACCGGGCCAGCATTTCCGACCGCGCCTTGGCGGCCGTCTCAAGGCGATCGACGACGCCCTGCTTGTTAGGAAAGCTCACAGACACTCCTGGGTCGGGCGCAGCGAAATCCAGCGCCCCGGGGGATTGTAGATACGAAGAAGCCGCTCCTTCTGAAGCGGCTTCGACGCGAAACGTTCGGATGTGGATCAGGCCGTCTGGAGCTGACCCGCGGACTCCTTGCCGCTGCGGCGGTCGGTCTCCAGCTCGTAGGTGACCTTCTGGCCCTCGTTCAGGCTGCGCATCCCAGCGCGCTCGACGGCCGAGATATGGACGAAGACGTCCTTGCCGCCGTCATCCGGCTGGATGAAGCCGTAGCCCTTGGTCTCGTTGAACCACTTGACGGTTCCGGTGCTCATGGAAGTCCTTGATCTTCGCAGGCGCAGTGAGAAAAGGCGCCTGCCTGGAGGGCATGACGCCGTTATCGACCGATAGCGATAGGAAAGTCAGAACCGCCCTGCGAAGGCGTAACGGTCCAAGATATCCGGACACGTGCCGATCCCGTATTGTTAGACCCTTTGCGCTGTCTTGGCAAGTGCTGAGAAATATTTCTTATGATGCCGGCCTGGTTCGGCGCGCATTTGTGGCGTCAGAACGATGGTAATGCCCCCCGAGCAGCCGTCTGAGAGCCGACCGGGCGGAGTTCAACGGAGGCGGCGAGCCTAAGATCTGTGTTCCCGCGCCGACATTTGGACGTATCGGTGCCTTTGGCTCAGATCGCGCCGAGGCGCAGCACACCCTCGCCGCGGCGATGTCCCACCGCTGTCACCGCCACCTCGCGGGCGCGGCCGGCAGCCACGAGGGCGGTCCCCAGGGCGGCCCCGAACGGTGCCGTCACTTCGAGCCCGTGGCCAAGCACGTCGCCGAGCGCCTGGACGCGGACCGTCGGCGCAAGCCGCGCCAGGGCGTCCCGCTCCTCCGTGGTGATCGATGCGAGGCCGGTCGCGCCGGACAGGACGTGATCGGGTGCGTCGAGCCCGGCCTGCCGCCACAGGACGTCGAGACTCGCCGCGACGCTGCCGGGCCTGCGCCGGGTCCGGTCGCTCGCCACCGCGTCGAGTCGAGCGAGGGCGCGGGCGCCCCGGGCGGCCGCGTGCGCTTCCGATTCGAGCATCAGGAAGGCCGCGCAGCTGCCGAGGATGAACCCGCCGGGCTCCCCGCGCGCGAAAACCGGCCGGTAGCCGTCCCGGGCGAGGAAGCCGCCCATGGCGTGGATCACCAGCACGTCCGGCCGCTCGGCGCTGTACGAGCCGCCGACCAGGATCGCGTCGATCTGTCCGGACGCCACCCGCGCCTGGGCGATCCGCAGGGCGTCGACCCCGGCGGCCTCCTCGCCCATGAAGGTCCGCGAGGCCGCCGTCACCCCATGGACGATGGCGATGTTGCCGGCCAGCAGGTTCGAGAGCTGGGCCAGGAACAGGGTCGGGCGCAGATCGTTCTGGAGCCGCTCGTTCAGGTAGGCGCCCGGGTCGGGGGCGTCGCGCAGGCCGGTCAGGATCGCACCATCGGCCGCATAGTCGCGCTCGCCGCCGCCCGCCGCCACCACCAAATGCAGGGCTTGCTTGAAGGCCGCGTCGTCCTTCACGCCTGCGGAATCGAGGGCGAGGCCGGCGGCATAGACGCCGAGCCGCTGCCACGCCTCCATCTGGCGCTGGTCGCTGCGCTTGGGGATCTGATTGTCCCAGGCGATCGTGGGCGCCGGATGCACCGCATACGGCGCGAAGCTCTCCGAATCGGTCCGGGGCGGCGCCCCTGTGTCGAGGGCCGCGAGATGGGCCTCCACGCCCTCGCCCGCGCAGGAGACGAGGCCGAGGCCGGTGACGACGACGGGGCGGTTCACGATTCGGCCCGTCACGGCTTCACCGGATCCGGGAACAGGCCGATCGACCGAGCCCGTTCCCGCATGGGCGCGTCGAGCCCGTCCGGGAACGGCATGGTGCGGAAGCGCAGTTCGGCGTCGCACAGCGCCTTGCCGGCATGGCTGATCGCGGCCTTCGTCACGGCGTAGCCGGAGCCGTCGTGCTCCAGGCTCGCGGTCACGAGGAGGTCCGCCCCCGGCCCGACGAAGGACCGGAACCGCGCCTTGTCGACCCCGGTGAGGAACGGCATCCGGGCGAAGTCGAGATGGGCGAGCACGAGGTAGCCGGAGGCCTGCGCCATGGTCTCGGTGAGAAGCACGCCGGGCACCAGGGGATGGCCGGGAAAATGCCCCTCGAAGACCGGGCTCTCTAGCGGCACCCGGGCGAGCGCCTCGATCCGGCCGGCGGCCCGGTCGAGAAGCCGCACGGTATCGATCATCTCGAAATATTCGAGGCGCATGGCGGGACGATCAGCCGGCTTGGTGTCAGACCTTGGCGGCCTTTTCGGCCACCAGGCCGTCGATGCGCGCGCACAGGTTCTTGAGCACGAAATACTGTTCGGCCGGGACCTTGCCCTCGTTGACCTCCTGGGTCCAGCGCTCCAGCGGCAGCTTGATCCCGAAGGCCTTGTCGACCGCGAAGGCGATGTCGAGGAAGGCGAGGCTGTCGATGCCGAGATCGTCGATGGCGTGACTCTCGGGGGTGATCTTCTCCCGCGGGATATCGGCGGTCTCGGCAATGATGTCGGCCACGCGCTCGAAGGTGGCGCTGCCGTGGGCGGGCTCGTCGGACATGTCTTCTCGCGGGCTGGACGGATTCCGGATCGGTCGGGCGGGAGCCCCCTCGCCACCGGACAGCCCGGTACGCCCCGCGCGACCATCCTCAGCGTCTACGGGCCCCGATACGCGGCCCCGTGGGATGGCGGCGACCTCTACACGAGGGTGTCAGGGGCGGCAACCTTGGCGGACCGCGCTGCGTTTCAGCGCCAGTCCACAGGTGCGCAATGCCGCGCGTGCGGGCATCTGTACCGCTTTCGCCCCGTTGGTCCTCGCTGAGGGACGGGACGGCAGCCGCGTTCCAGGAGATTGAGACGGATGCCACCGATCACCAAACCCGCGCGTCCGCCGGCACGGATCGAGGAGGCGCCGCTGCCGCCGCACGAGCGGGCACGCTCGCAGGGGGCGGCCCGGGTTCTGCTGGTCCTGGCGCTCTCGGCGCTCGGCCTGTGGATCCTGCACCGGTTCCTGCCGGCGCTGGCCTGGGCGGTGGTGCTGGCGATCGCCCTGTTCCCGGTCTACATCCGGCTGGAGCGCCGCTTCCCGCCCGGCAAGCACAACATCCTGCTGCCGTCGCTGATGACCGCGGCCGTGGCGCTGGTCTTCCTCGCGCCCCTCGCGATCCTCGGCGTCCAGGCGGCCCGAGAGGCCCACGACGTGGCCGAGTTCGTGCGCAACGCCGAAGCGAACGGCATCCCGGCGCCGGAATTTCTTCAGCACCTGCCCTACGGCGCCGCGCAGGCGACCACGTGGTGGAACGACAACCTCAACCACGCGCAGGCGGGCTCCGACCTGCTGCACCGGTTCGAGAACGACTCGGTGATCGGCACCTCGCGGAATGTCGGGCGGGAGATCGTCCGGCGGGTCGTGCTGTTCGGGTTCAGCCTGGTGGCGCTGTTCTTCCTGTTCCGCGACTGGCGCACGGTACGGGATCAGTCGCTGACCGCCTGCCAGAAGCTGTTCGGGCCGCGGGGCGAGCGCGTCGCCCGCCAGATGGTCGCCTCGGTGCACGGGACTGTGGACGGACTCGTCCTCGTCGGTCTCGGCGAAGGCGTCCTGCTCGGGATCGTCTACTACTTTGCGGGCGTGCCCCACCCGGTGCTGCTCGGCGCCTTCACGGCCGTGGCGGCGATGATCCCGTTCGGCGCCGCCCTGGCCATCGCGATCGCGGCGCTGCTGCTCGTGGCGGCGGGCGCGACGAAGGCCGCCCTCGTGGTGGCGGTCGCCGGCCTGGTCGTGACCTTCGTGGCGGACCACTTCGTGCGGCCGGCCCTGATCGGCGGCACCACGAAGCTGCCGTTCCTGTGGGTGCTGCTCGGTATCCTCGGCGGCGTCGAGACCTTCGGCCTGCTCGGCCTGTTCGTCGGCCCGGCCGTGATGGCGGCCCTGGTGCTGCTCTGGCGGGAGTTCACCGAGGGCCAAGACAAGAAGGCTTGAGCGGTTCCTACTCGTCCGCGCCGGCCGAGGCTTCGACCCGGCGCCGGTCGTTGCGCCAATCGGCCGGCTTCTCGAAGGTGCCGGCCCAGATCCCGCGGCGGGTCGCCCAGGCGCGGCCCTCCTGCGCGACATAGGCCGTGGTTCCATGGCGGCTGGCCAGCGCGAAGCCCTGGCCGGCCATCCAGGCCGACAGATCCTCCCCGTGAACGTGGCAGAGGCCGACGAGACGCCCCGCGATTGCGGGCTCCTGCCGCTCACAGGTCACCACGGCGCCGGCGATCCGGGCGCGCAGGGCCCGCGCGGCCTCGCGGCCGCAGCGGTATTCCCGGCCCTTGTCGGTCTCGCAGCTCTGCGCAGTCTCGGGCGCATCGATGCCGTAGAGGTGGAGGCGGGCGCCTTGGACCTCGATCGTATCCCCGTCGATCACGGTCGCCGGGCCACTGATCGTCCCCGCGGCGGCAGCGGAGCCGCACAGGAGGAGCAAGGCGAGCGTCGATCTGATCATGACGAGGGGTCCACGGTGGCGGCGGGCGCGTGTCGGGGCTGTCGGCGCGCGGGGGGCGGCTCAGGCCTGACGAAGCGGCGACGCTCGCAGATCAATGTGGCGAATTTGACAAGACGCAGCCAAGGGCGCCCCGGGCCGGCCGCACGGAACGGGGCGGAACGGTTTACCGGCGCGCGAACGCCCAGACGGTCACCGGAAAATCCCGCTCGTTGTGGAGCGGCTTGTACCAGCCGAAGCGCGGCCACCGGCGGAAGTTGGCGCGCACGCAGGCCCGGTTGCCCCACGAGGCGGTCTTGATGTTCTGCGCTTCGAAGCCGCATTCCTGCAGGAGGTAGGACATGCCGGTCTCGGTCCAGCGCGAGCAGTCGATCGGGCTGTCGTGCAACCGGATCAGGAACGGCGTCGTCACGATGAAGGTGCCCCCGGGCTTGAGCATCGAGAAGACGTTCTTCCCCGCCCGCTGCGGCCACTTGAGGTGCTCGAACACCTGATCGGCGATGATGAGATCGAACTGCCGGTCGAGCCGGCCCTCGCAGATGTCGAAGGCCGGGTAATCGGCCGCCGTGTAGGACTTGAACTGGAACCTGCGCTTCCATTGCGGGCCGGCCGCGATCTCCAATGTGTCCAGCTTGCCGGGCGAGAGGCTCTCGATGAACGAGAAGCACTCGCGGTACATGACGACGCGGACCCAGTCCGTGGTGTCGTAGCCCAGCTTGTTGAGGACCGAGCGGGCTCGGTCCCGCCCGCCCATCAGGCCGGACACCCTGTCGGCGACATCCACGTTGGCCATCCAATCACTCCAGTACCCTGACTGCGGCGCGGTCTTACCACGACCAATCAGGCGATGCCGCTATACCGCCAATACGAATTTCCAGGCCAGGACAATGCGATGTGTGAGACTACCTTTGTGTGCATCGACAGATCCCTCGCGCTCTTGGCACGACAGGCCAACGATGGTTAACGCAACCTCAAGAGGCGGCAACACACCCGGCCTCAAACCCAGGAAAGATAGACAGATCGTTAGCCTGAATGAAGCAGCACTTAGGCCTATTAACAAGTTTCGGCCAATTACTTATGGTCGCTAATATTAATACGACCCTCCGATCCCGCGAAGATTGCGGAATACGCGTCTGACTCGGTGGCATAGGGGCCACTCACGACGGCGGATACGCCCGCCCTGCGGGTCGAAGCCGGACGATCGTCACGAAGCTGAAACAGACGCCGTGACATCGCGCGTTCCGGGTCGCCGCCCTGGGAAGAACAGTCCGCAAGAGGCGTGCCGAGCGCCCTCATACCGAGCCGGTCTTCGCTTTGGCGAAGAGCGCCCTAGCCCGCCCTCCGCTGGTCCAGCAGGGCCACCGCACGCGGATCGATGCGCCCGCGAAGGAGGTCGCGCAAACCGAGCAGGTTGCCGAAGAGCCTGCCGCGTCGATCCAGATAGGGCTCGGGCGACACGCTCCGCGTCACGTTCATCCCCATGTTGCGGACCATGAGGAACAGCGCATGGCGCCACTTCATGCTCCCCTTCCGGATCAGGTAGATCGGGTTGACGATCTGCGAGTAGCCGAACTTCTTCCCGGGTGTCCGGCCCATCTTGATCCCCAGATGCACGCCGGAGATCGCGGACACGTCGACGATCTTCCCCGACTTGCTGAGCTGATGCGAGAAGTCGACATCCTCCAGCCAGCCGTAGAGGGGCAGGTTCTCGTCGAATCGCACAGCCCGCGCGTGTTCGAGGCGGATCGCCATGTTGCAGCCGTAGCCGACGATCTTGTCCCGCACGGTCGCCGGGCGCGCGGGATCGGCCGGCGTCTCGTCGAGCATCCGATTCGCCTCCGCGACCGGTATGCCGGGGCCGATGATCCCGTCCTTGATGATGTGGCCGTTGGCCAGCGCGATGTCGGGCCGCGCCTGCATGATCGTCTCGATCGCGTCGAGATACTGCCGGTGGACGAAGAAATCGTCGTCGATGATGAGCAGGATGCCGGCTTCGTCCTTCAGGAGGTCGAGCATCGCGTTCCGCTGCGCGCAGGAGCCCTTCGTCGCCCGGATGTGGATCAGGTCGAGGGTGCGGTCGAAGTCCGGGGTCTGATAATCCTCGTCGTCCGGCGTGCAGAGGATGACCCTGTCCGGGCGCCGGACCTGCCGGCTGAGATGCGCGAGCGTGTCGCTCAGGATTCCCTTCCGCCCAGCGCTCGGAATGCCGACAAACAAGCGGGTCATCACGCGTCTCTCTCTCAAGCCTCACGCTACGAGACCGGCGGGCCTCGACGCGGCGTGCGGCACGATGATCATCGCCCTTCAGGCAATCCCCGCCCCGAGGAGCAGACGATTTGAAAGTGTCGTACGTGGCCTTGGGATCTCCCACCCATTGGGAAAACAAGTCCCTGGCGCGCAAGAGAACGGTTCTCTAGCAATCTTCGATCCGCGCGATGGAAGGGGGCTTACGGCATGGCCCGGATTTATCAAGCCGCGAATCCTGCGGAGATCCGTGGCCATCCGATCCCCGGGTCAGGGCCGCCCACCAGGGCGTCCGCTCCCGGTCGCTCACATCGAGAGACGCTTGAACACGGTTTCCGGCACGCTCCGGATCACGGTCATGATCAGCCGCCAGATCGGCCGGACATAGATCACGTCCCGGCCCTTGGTCACGGCGGTGAAGATCGCGTCCCCGACCTCGCTCGGTTGCGCGGTCAGCGCGGGCGGAAGCTTCATGCCGGCCGTCATGGCGGTCGCCACGAAGCCCGGCTTGACCGTGACCACCGTCACGCCCTTCTTGAACAGGCGGTTGCGCAGCCCGGCCAGGAAGGCGGTGAACCCCGCCTTGGCCGAGCCGTAGACGAAGTTGGATTGCCGGCCGCGGTCGCCCGCCACCGAACTGATGCCCACGATGCAGCCGCTGCCGCGCGTCCCCATGCGCCGGGCCGCGGCAAGGAGGTAGCCGGCCGGCCCCGTGTAGTTGGCCGCCATGACGGCGTTCGCGGCGTCGAGGTCCGCTTCGCTCTGCGCTTGGTCGCCCAGCAGGCCCACCACCATGACGACCACGTCCGGCAGCGCCGGGAGCCCGTCGAAGAAGCGCTCGGCCGCGCCGTCCGTGGCGTCGAATTCGACCGCCTCGGCCACAACCTTGAAGCGGATCCGCAGGTCGGCGAGGTCGTCCGCGAGGGCGTCGGCACGCCGCGCCGCGAGGGTCACCGAGGCCCCGCTCTGCGCGAAGCGCCGGGCGACGGCGCGGCCGATATCCGAGCGCGCACCGAGGATGAGGACGGACTTTGGCGTCACGCTAGATCTCCAGACGATCGGACAGGGCCGACCGGAAACGTCCGTCGAGGCCGTAGCGCCGCCGGACCGCATTGAACTGCTCCAGCCGGGGATAGCCGGCGCGCAGCATCGGCGCGCGCATCCGCGCGTCCTTGGCGAGGTAGAGCCGGCCGCCGGCCTCGGTGACGATCCGGTCGAGCCGGTCGAGCAGCGCGAAGGTCTCGGGGTTGGCCGGGAAATCCAGGGCAAGGGTGTAGCCCGCGCGCGGGAACGAGAGGTGGCCGAACGACTCGTGGCCGAGCCGCTTGAGCACCGCCAGGAAGGAGGCCTGCCCGACCCGGGCGATCTCGGTGAGCAGGGCGGTCAGCCCGTCGCGGCTGGTCTCCAGGGGCAGCACGCACTGGTACTGCACGAAGCCGTGGCGCCCGTAGATCCGGTTCCAGTCCTGGATGGCGTCGAGCGGGTAGAAATAGGGGTCGATGTCGACCACCTTTCGGCCCGGCTTCTGTAGCCGGTAGTAGACTTGGTTGAACAGCGACACCGAGAGCCGGTTGAGCGCCACGGTCGGGAAATCGACCGGCACGCGTTTGCCGCGGGGCGACGGCCGCGCGAAGGGCGTGGCCTGCTCGGCCGGATCGAGATCCTGCGGCGCGGCATGCTCGCCGAAGATGATCACGGACCGGCCGAGATGCGCGCCGGAGGCGAGGCAGTCGATCCAGGCGACCGAGTAGGTGCGGGCGGAACCGGACTCGAAGATGTCGATCGCGGTCGCGAGGTCGGGGGCGCGGACGGTCTCCTGCAGGATCTTCGACGAGCGCACCGGGATCAGGCGGAACGTCACGGTCAGGAGGGTGCCGGTCAGCCCCATGCCGCCGCAGGTGGCGGCGAAGAGATCCGCGTTCTCCGCCCGTGAGCAGGTCAGGATGGTGCCGTCGCCCAGCGCGAGGCGGGCCGAGAGGACGTGATCGCAGAACGAGCCCGCGCCGTGGTGGTTCTTGCCATGCACGTCGGACGCCACCATGCCGCCGACGGTCACGAACTTGGTGCCGGGCGTCACCGGCGGGAACCAGCCGCGGGGCGTGAACACCGCGACGATCTCGCTCAGCAGCGCGCCGGCCTCGCAGGTCAGCTCCCCGGTCGCCTCGTCGAACGCGATGAGCCGGCCGAGCCGGCGCATGTCGACGGTCAGACCGGGGCCGAAGCTGGCATCGCCGTAGGAGCGCCCGTTGCCCCGGGCGATGAGCGGCCGGGCCGGCGCGCGCGCGACCGCCGCGGCGGCGGGGTCGGTCGGCGCCGCGACCTCGCAGTCGCGCCGCGGGTAGCGTCCCCACCCGGTGAGCGGGACGCGCGTACGGTCGGGTTCGGACACGGGGGGACTCGGGCTGTCAGAGGGAGATCGCCAGCACGGCCGCGACGCAGGCGCCGGTCGCGAGGCTGATGCGATCGGTGAGCGCGTAGACGACCGGATCGCTGTGGAGCTGGTCCCGGTTCGAGAGCAGGAACATGCGGCTGATCCAGTAGATGAGCAGCGGGCAGATCAGCCAGAGCCGGTTGGGATGGGTGTAGAGCGCGGCCACGTCCGGGCTCGACATGTACAGCGCGAAGACGAAGACCGAGCCGTAGCCCGCCGCCGCGCCGAACGGGAACAGGACGCGCAGGTCCTCCACCGAGTAGCCACGCCCGGCGAGAGTCTTCTTCTCGCCCGGCTGTTCGCCCTGATGGTTGGCCGTGAGTTCGGAACAGCGCTTCACGATCGCGAGGCTGGTGAACAGGAACAGCGAGAACATCAGCAGCCAGGGCGTCTGCGGCAGGCCCAGGGCGGCGACGCCGCCGAAGACACGAATTGCGTAGAGGCCGCCCAGCACCACGATGTCGATCATCATCCGGCGCTTGAGATAGAACGAGTAGGCGAGCGTCAGGACGAGGTAGATCAGCAGGGCAAGGCTGAACTTCACCGGCAGCCCGAACGAGAGCACGAAGGCGCCGGCCGCGAGAATCGCCGCCAGGACGACCCCGTACAGCACCGGCACCGCGCCCGACGCGAACGGCCGCCGGGACTTGCGCGGATGGATCCGGTCGGCCGGCAGATCGAGCAGGTCGTTGATCAGGTAGGCGCTCGACGCCGCCATGCAGAAGCAGACGAAGGCGGTGAGCGACGCGAGCGTGCTCGCCGCGTCGAAATGGTGGCCGGTGACCAGCCCCACGAAGACCAGGGCGTTCTTGGCCCATTGGTGCGGGCGCAACGCTCGGACCACGTCCCGGGGCTTGACCCGGGATTCCGCGACGATGCGCGCATCCGGGAATGCCGCCCGCACCTTCTGCGAGAAGTCGCCGCCGTGCGCCACCGCCAGCACATTGCGCGACGCCCGCCAGACCGGGAAGTCGACGGCTGCGTCTCCGACGTAATCGAACCCCTTCTCGCCGAACTCGGCCACGAGGCGGCGGGCCTTCGCGTCGCCGGCCAGATTGACGCCCGCTTCGGTCGAGAACACCCCGGCAATCCCACCGACCCGCTCGGCCAGCG
Source organism: Methylobacterium sp. GC_Met_2 (assembly GCF_026540795.1). Classification (NCBI taxonomy): domain Bacteria; kingdom Pseudomonadati; phylum Pseudomonadota; class Alphaproteobacteria; order Hyphomicrobiales; family Methylobacteriaceae; genus Methylobacterium; species Methylobacterium sp. GC_Met_2. The sequence goes on along the minus strand of NZ_JALNUM010000111.1, from coordinate 3,967 downwards.
CCTCGACGAGGCGGCGGTCCGAGGCCGACGCGATATAGACCGGGCGTCCGGCCGCCTGCGCGTCCCGGATCAGCGCCACGGTCTCCTCGCGCAGCGGGATCGTCGCGATGCTCGGGTCGGCGCGCTCGGACAGGTGCTGCTTCAGCGCGGCCTTGCCTTCCGTGAACAGCCAGTGCGGCAGCCGCCAGGCCTCGAGCGGGAAGCGGGCCAGGAACTGGAGCGCCGACTCGTAGAGAAGGTCGCTCTTGATCAGCGTGCCATCGACGTCGACGACAAGCGGGACGTCGTTGGTGCCCACGTCCCGGATCGCGGCGCTCGCGGCGCTCATGCGGGCACTCTCAGCAAGTGATGTCCTACTGTTAAAGTGGTCACTTCCTACAATCTTCCCGCCGAATTAGTGGAAAATTGGATGGCCGCATATCGGGAAATACGTGAACTGGACAGGCCAAGAATGTCAAGGCTCGGAGGGGCGGCGATCCCGATCGAAGCGCCCCGCGGTGCGCGCGGTAACAACTGAGAGTACTCCGCCGCGACCGCGTTAACCCCGCGGCGATCCGGGATCAGCAATTTCTATACATATTCCAACCGTTTCTGGTTGAAACGATAACGATATTTCCTTGGGACATAAGCTAATGCAGGCGTTCCAGTCGAATGGGCGTCCTTGCTGACCCGGAGTATATTCGATAGGGATCCCGCGAGCAGCGACTTGTATCGAGAGATTTTCGCGAATGGGACGTGTCTTGATCACGGGCGGTGCGGGCCTCGTCGGTCAGAACCTCATACCGCGCTTCAAGGAGCGCGGCTTCACCGACATCGTGGTGATCGACAAGGCGGCCGCCAATGCGGCGATCCTGAAGGAGCACCATCCCGACGTCGAGGTCATCGTGGCGGACCTCGCCGTCGATGACGGCTGGCAGGACAAGCTCGCCGGGCTCGATGCCCTGGTCCACGCGCATGCCCAGATCGGCGGCCTCGTGCCGGAGGAGTTCGTACGCAACAACGTCACGGCCAGCGAGCGCGTGATCGCGGCGGCGAAGCGGCACGCCGTCCCCTACATCGTCAACATCTCCTCGTCGGTCGTGAACTCGCTGGCGGTCGACGATTACACCGAGACCAAGAAGGCGCAGGAGGCGCTGGTCCTGGCCTCGGGTATCCCCCAGATCGTGCTGCGGCCGACCCTGATGTTCGGCTGGTTCGACCGGAAGCATGTCGGCTGGCTCGCCCGGTTCATGGAGAAGATGCCGGTCTTCCCGATCCCCGGATCGGGCCGCTACCTGCGCCAGCCGCTCTATGTCGGCGATTTCTGCAACGTCATCGTCGCCGCGGTGGAGCGGCGGATGACCGGCGCCTTCAACATCACCGGCCAGGAGCGGATCGACTACATCGACCTCGTCCGAGAGATGAAGCGGGCAACCCAGGCCCGCACCCAGATCGTGCGCATCCCCTACCGGATGTTCGCGCTGCTGCTGCGCGTTTACGGGCTGTTCAGCAAGAACCCGCCGTTCACCGAGAAGCAACTGAAGGCCCTGTCGACCCCCGACGTGTTCGAGGTGATCGACTGGCCGAAGATCTTCGGCGTGCGCGCGACGCCGCTCGCGAGCGCCTTCGACGAGACGTTCCGCCACCCGGTCTATTCCAAGATCGCGCTGCAATTCTGAGAGCCCGATGATGCACGTTCGCTGCTTGCTCGCGCGGGAGCCCGCCTGATGGCGCGCCTGATCGTGATCGGCGCCGGGGCGATGGGCCTCGCCGCGGGTTACCATGCCGCCAAGGCGGGACATCAGGTCGAGGTGCTCGAAGCCGGCCCGGAGGCCGGCGGCATGGCCGCGCATTTCGACTTCGACGGTGTCTCGATCGAGCGGTTCTATCACTTCGTCTGCAAGACGGATGCGCCGACCTTCAAGCTGCTCGACGAGATCGGCCTCGGCGACGCGATGCGCTGGCGCAAGACGACGATGGGCTATTTCTCGGGGGGCAAGCTGCATCCCTGGGGCGATCCCATCTCGCTGCTGCGCTACCCCAACGTCAGCCTGATGGCGCGCCTGCGCTACGGCCTGCTGGCCTTCGTATCGACGCGGCGCGAGCGCTGGGACGCGCTGGAGACCCAGAGCGCGAAGGAGTGGATCACCCGCTGGTCGGGCCGGGAGGTCTACGAGAAGCTCTGGCGGCCCTTGTTCGAACTCAAGTTCTACGAATACGCCGACAACGTCTCGGCCGCCTGGATCTGGACGCGGGTCAAGCGGATCGGCCGCTCGCGCAAATCCCTGTTCGACGAGCAGCTCGGCTACATCGAGGGTGGCAGCCAGACCCTGGTCGACCGGCTGGTCGAGCGCATCGCGGCGATGGGCGGGTCCGTCCGCCTGTCGACGCCGGCCAAGCGCGTCGTCACCGAGGGCGGCCGGGTCACGGGGGTCGAGGCCGCGGACGGGTTCCATCCCGCAGACGCGGTCATCTCGACGATGCCGACGCCGTTCGTCTCGGCGGCGGTGCCGGACCTGCCGGCGGACTGGAAGGCCAAGTACGACGCGATCAACAACATCGGCGTCTGCTGCCTGCTCTTCAAATTGAAGAGGCCGGTCACGCCCCACTTCTGGGTCAACATCTCCGAGCCGGACGTAGCGATTCCCGGCCTGATCGAGTTCTCGAACCTGCGGCCGATCCCGAACGGCGAATCGATCGTGTTCGTGCCCTATTACATGCCGGTCACGAACCCGAAATTCTCCTGGGACGACGAAAGGCTGCTCGACGAGGCCTTCTCGTATATCCGCCGGGTCAATCCCGCGATCGGGCCGCAGGACGTGCTCGCCCGCAAGGTCGCGCGGCTGCGCTACGCCCAGCCGATCTGCGAACCCGGCTTCGCCGCCAAGCTCCCGCCGGTGCAGACTCCGATCGCCGGTCTGCAGATCGCCGATACCTGCTTCTACTATCCCGAGGATCGCGGGATCTCGGAGAGCGTCCGGCTCGCCGAGGAGATGGTGGCGAGGATTCCGGCATGAGCGAGCCGGCGACGGGCGGGGGCGAGGGGCGGCAGCTCGCGAGCTTCGTCGTCACCGGCGGCATCGCGGCGCTCGCCAACGTGGCGACCCGCTGGCTCTTGAGCCTCGCCATGGTCTACGAACTCGCCGTGACCCTGGCCTATCTCGTCGGCCTGACCACGGCCTTCGTGCTGGCGCGGCGCTACGTCTTCGCCTCGACCGGAAGCTGGATCGGCGAATATGGCCGGTTCGCCCTGGTCAACGTGTTCAGCTTCCTGATGGTGCTTGGGGTCAGCGTGGGTCTGGCGCGGGTGGTCTTCCCCAGGATCGGCTTCACGTGGCACGCCGAGGATATCGCCCACCTGATCGGCGTCGCGAGCCCGATCCTGCTCAGCTTCTACGCCCACAAGTACTTCTCGTTCGGCAAGCGGGCGCAGCGGGCCTGAACGACGGCGGCAATCCGCACGCTCGCACGCCCCCTCTCGCGGACCGGTGCAGCGCCGGTGGACCTCGATCCGGGGGCCCGCTCAGGGAAAGCCGCGCCGGCGTCGCGGATCGATCCCGACCCGCCAACCGGACATGGTATCGGCGTTCGCCACGAGGGCCGACTGCGCGTCCCGCTCCCCCTTTGCGTGACGACATGCACAGATCGCGCTCTGGCTGTGACACGCGTCCTCCCTCCCCCGCAGCTTCGATGTTCACAGATCTCCGGTGGACACCGACGCTGGCGGCAGAGCGCGACAGGCCCCCTTTCCCGAGCGGGAGAGGTCTGCTCTGGCAGAGAGCCGGGTGAGGGACGAGAAGGCTCAGGTTCGAGCACGCGATTACGGTGCGTGCAGGGGGCGCCGTTTTCGGGAACGTCACACCCCTCACCCTGTCCCTCTCCCTCCAGGAGAGGGGACCCGCGCCTTATCCGAGAGCCCCAGGGGCCGGTCGAGATGTGTGAATCCGGTAGCCCGAAGAGCGGGAGGGAAAGATCCGCGCCTGTGATC